>NZ_JBFLUG010000153.1:0-15601 GCF_041008525.1 Parafrankia sp. FMc2
CCTCGCGACCGACACAGCCACGAACAGTCCCAGACCCGCCACTACAGATCGCGATCACTCCGACGCGGTCAGAACAAGAGATCGCGTAGCTGTCTCTCCGCACGCACGTGCGGAAGACAGGGCTAGACGCCGAAGAGCACGTCCACCGGGTCGTCCAGCGCGTCGGTGAGGTCGACGACGGAGGTGTCGAAGACGACCAGCCGGGTGCTCACAGCTTTCAGGCTCGCGAGCGACGCGCCGAGCACGCTCGCGTGGACCACGGACGAGGCCATCGAGCCGCTCTGGTCGATGAGCAGGATGACGTCGCGCAGCGCCGCGGCCTTCCGCGCCCGCTCGTGCCCGATCAGCCGGTCCACGATGACGGTGCGCTGTTCGGGCTGGTAGTTGCGCAGGTTCGCGAGGATCGTGCGGTTCCAGTCGACGTCGGGCAGCCGTGGGGTGCGGGTGCGCTCGGCCCTGTTGAGCGCACCGAGCACTGCGGAGTGCAGGGAGTGCTCGAGGCGGCGCTCGATGTCCTCGACGACCTTGCGGACCACTGCGCGGGCGGTCTGCCGGGTGCGTTCGGGCAGCGCGGACCGCAGTGAGAGCAGGGTGCCGACCAGGTGGATGTCGGGCTCGGCCGCGGCCAGCAGCTCCGGTTCCATCAGCAGCCGGGCGAGGCCGAGCCGGGTGACCGCGTCACGCTGCAGCACCTGCACGACCGACGACGGGAAGTAGTCACGGATGTCACCAAGCCAGCGGGTCACCGCGGGAGCGGAGCCGCCCAGGCCGGCCGACCGCCGCCGCGGGCCGCCGCGACCGCCGGCCCCGCCGTCTCCGGACCCGTCGTCGCCACTGTCGTAGAGCGCGCCCAGGGCCGCGTCGATGTCCGCGTCCCGTTTCGACAGGCCGCCCGCCGCGCCGAACGCCGGCGCGGCGGGCGCTCCGAGGACGAGCCGCCACCGGCGCGCCCGCTCGTCGGCATCCTCGGCCCCGGGCAGGGGTGCGGATGACGGCATCGCAGTGGTCTGGTCAGCGGGCATCGGAGCCGTCCTTTCCTACGGTGGCGAGACCCAGCAGCGCGGTGAGGGTCGGCAGCACGGCTGTGACCCGGTCGATGTCCCAGGCCGGGTCCGTCCCGCTGTCCGCCGGCGGGTCGCCGGCCAGCGGAGATGCCGCGCCGGCCGCGCCGACGGGTGTCTGCGCGGCAGCTGTGCCGCCGCCGGGTTCCGTCACGTCCGGTCCCGCGATGGCGGGCTGGGGCAGGCCGGCGCGGACCCGTTCGCCGATCATGCGGCGTTCGTGGCCGCCGAAGGTGGCGAACGCGCGGCGCAGCGGGGCGAGTGCAGGAACGAAGTCGTCCGGGTCGAGGCCGCACAGCCAGGTGTCGACGAGCGCGAGCAGCGCCGGGTCGCGGGCGAGCACGGAGCCGGCCCGGCCGAGGAAGCCGGCGAGCCAGCGCGCCGCGTCGGCGGGTGCGCCGCCGGCGGTGGACAGCGCCCGCGCCAGCCGTGTCGACACGTCCGCCGCGGCCAGCTGGCCGGCGTCGGAGAGGATCCGGGTGCACCGCCCGGTCACCAGCGGGTTTCCGCCGATCTGGACAGCCGCGACGCCCACGGCCGTGTGCCACCGGGCGAGGTGCGCGGGGTCGGCGATGAGCCGGAACGCGGCGTCGGCCCCGTCAGCCGCTGCCGTCATGGCGTCGGCGGCGTCGTCGTCAAGGCTGACGCAGGCCGGCGGTAACCCGGCACAGATCCGCGTCATCAGGCTGTTCGTCAGCCCGACGACCAGGGCGGTGTCGCTGCCCCGTACGTCGCCGTACCGGTGCACGCGGGCCAGCGGTGCGAGTGCCCGCATCAGGTGGGCGACGTCGCCGGTGGCGGCGGCACGGCGTTCGAGGCCGGCGGACACCGCCTCGAGTGCGGTGGGCAGGTCCGCGAGCACCACCTGCTCGAACAGTTCCGTGATCGCGGCGAGGTCGGCGGCGGCATCGGTGCGGGCGGCGACGACGGTTGTCGCCGCGTCCGCGACGGTGGCACCGTGCCGGGCCGCGGCGATGAGGTCGAGGGCGAACGACGGCCGCCAGGCGAGCTGCCAGGCCTCGGCGAAGGTGCCGGTGCTGGCTGTCTGCGCGGGGACGCCCCAGTCGACGCCGAGCAGCCGCAGCCGGTGCAGCAGTGCGCTGCGTTCCCGGTCGAGGTCGCGCCGCAGATCCAGGCGCAGTGCCCGTTCGGTCGGGCTCGGCGCCAGCCGCAGCCTCTTCTGCGCCCGGGCGAGGTCGGCGGCCAGGGGAACGGCCGGGACATCCGGCCCGACCTCGCCGACGACGTCCCCGACGACGAGCTGCTCACGGACGACCCGCAGCGGAACCTGGTCTCCGCCGCAGAGCCCGGCGAGGACCGCGTCGGTGAGCTCGGTGAGACCGGGGGCGGCGCGGTCGCGGACCGCGGCGAGAGTCTCGGCGAGCCGCACGGTCTCCACCGCCGAGGCCGTCGACGCGGGCAGGTCGGCGGCGCGGAGCAGGGCGGCGACCCGGGCCACCCAACGGGCGGTGGTCTGGTCGGGGGCGGTCCACAGATGGTGGTACCAGCCCGGCGAGGCGATGCCGGCGCCGTAGCCGGAGTCGGCCGCCAGCAGCGCGTGCGTCCACGGCACCCAGGTTGTGGCGGTGCGTACCGGACGGATGCCGCGCAGCAGCTCGCGGTCGGCGGTGACGGTGGTCCGGCCGGTCCGCCCAGCGAGCGCCGGGACGTGCCAGGCACCGCAGATCACGGCGATCCGGCGGGCGGCGTCCGCGCCGGTGGCGGCGGCACGGATCTCCAGCCGCATGTGCGCCTCACGGAGCAGCTCGCGATGCCGGCGCTCGTCACCACGGGGCTGGCCGGCGGGCTCGCCGCTGCCGCTGCCATCGCCGTTGCTGTCGTTCCGCCGGTCGCCGCCTTCGCCTTCGCCTTCGCCTCCGCGGGAGCGGTCGCCGCGGTCGCCCGCCTCGTCGCCGCGGCCAGGACCGCTGCCGTCGCCGTCGCGCAGCGCCGCCATCGACTCGGCGACGGCGGTGAACAGGTTCACTGCGCCTGCCCCGTCGAGCCGGCGGTGCTCGACGAGGTCCTCCCAGAAGCGCTCCGGGTCGTCGTGGCCGGCTGCGTACGCCAGCCAGCCAAGCGGGTCGGCGGCCACGTCAGGCACGCCGGTCAGGTCCGGCGCCCCGGCAGCGTCCGGTGTCGGGTTCGCCGGCCGGCCGAGGTCGGATAGGCGCCCGGTCGCTCTGGCCGCCAGGTTCTGGGTGGCTGCCGGAGCGGCTCCGGCTCCCGCGGCTCCGGCTCCCGCGGCTCCGGCTTCCGCGACCCCGGCTGCGGCGCGTCGGCGCAGCGCCAGGTCGTGGCCGAACGGAAGGTCGATGAAGCGGGTGCGAACTCCGTGCGCCCGACCGTGCAGCAGGGCCTGCCATTCCGGTGAGAAGTCGGCGAACGGCCAGAACCCGGCGTCGCGTGGCTCGTCGACGGCGTAGGCGGTCAGTGCCACGGGCGGGGTGAGCGTGGCGAGGTGGGTGAGCGCGCCATCGCCGTCAGGTGGTCCTTCGACGAGGATCAGGTCGGGATCGAGCTCGGCGAGTGCCGCGCGCACCGCCCGCGCCGAGCCGGGGCCGTGATGGCGCACGCCGAGATAAGTGACTGCCATCAGGCGCCCCCGGGGGAGGCCAGCGCGCCGTCCTCCTCCAGATCCCGGCAGGCCCGGTAGAGGTCCGCCCAGTTCGCGCGGTCGCGGACCACCCCTTCGAGATACTCCCGCCAGACGACGGGGTCGGTCGACGGATCCTTGATCACCGCTCCGAGGAGGCCGGCGGCGATGTCCTCGGCGCCCAGCCGGCCGTCCCCGAAGTGCGTCGCCAGGGTCATCCCACCGGTGATCACACTGATCGCCTCGGCGGTGGAGAGCGTCGCGGTCGGCGACTTCAGCGTGGTGCGGCCGTCGCCGGTGACACCGGCCCGCAGCTCCCGGAAGATCCGAACCACCCGACGGACCTCGTCGACGGGCGGCGGCTCATCCGGCAGTGCCAGCGACCGGCCGATCTCGGCGACCCGCCGGGTGACGATCTCCACCTCGGCGTCCTCGCTGGCGGGCAGTGGCAGCACCACGGTGTTGAACCGGCGCCGCAGCGCCGAGGACATCTCGTTGACGCCCCGGTCACGGTCGTTGGCGGTGGCGATGACGGTGAACCCGGCGACCGCCTGTACCTCGCTCGACAGCTCGGGAATCGGCAGGGTCTTCTCGGACAGCACGGTGATGAGCGCGTCCTGCACCTCCGCGCCCATGCGGGTGAGCTCCTCGACCCGGGCGACCGACCCCGTGGTCATCGCGCGCATCACCGGCGAGGGCACCAGCGCCGCCGGTGACGGCCCTTCGGCGATGAGACGCGCGTAGTTCCAGCCGTAGCGGACGGCATCCTCGGAGGTTCCGGCCGTGCCCTGCACGACGAGCGTCGAGTCGCCGCTGATCGCGGCCGCCAGGTGCTCCGAAAGCCAGGTCTTGGCGGTGCCGGGGCTGCCGAGCAGCAGCAGCGCCCGGTCGGTGGCGAGCGTGGCGACCGCCACCTCGACGAGCCGGCGGGAGCCGATGTACTTCGCCGAGATGACCGTCCCGTCGTCGAGCTCGCCGCCCAGCAGGTAGGTGACGACCGCCCACGGAGAGAGCCGCCAGGACGGCGGCCGCTGCCGGGTGTCGGCGGTGGCCAGCGCGGCGAGCTCGGCGGCATAGGCCTGCTCGGCGTGCGGCCGCAGCAGGTGCGGGGTGCCGGTGGGGATGCTGTCAGCCGGGGCGGCAGGCAGAGGTATGGAGGACGTGGTCAACGGGGGCCTTCCTGGACGAGCCGGACCGGGCGGGCCGGCTCGGCGGCGATGCCGGTGGGGGGCGGGGTGGCGAGCGCGGCGTGCAGCCGCCGCCGCGCTTCGAGGACGGAGCACAGCGCGGCGTGCCCGTCGACGAAGGCCTGCGCGATCAGGTGCGGGTTGAGGCGGGCGAGGCCGAGGCCGACCTCGGGGTCGATCCGCCAGGCGGTGGCAGTCAGCAGATGCAGGACTCGCGACGTCACCCAGGTGTCTCCGGGCGGGCTGGTCAGCAGTGCGGCCAGGGGGACGAGCGCGGCCCGGGAGAAGTCCGTCGACCAGCGCCCGGGTATGGAGGCGAGCAGTAGTGCGGCCCGTTCCGCCGGCTGCCGCGGGCGGACCCGCACCGCCACCGGCGCACGCGGGTCACCGGGTGGCTGGGATGCCGTCAGTGGATGGCCGCGCAACGCCAGTGTGAGTCCGTCCGCTCGGGCCGACTCGGGCAGGCAGGTGATGAGACGGCCCTGCTCCTCGGGTTCGGTGTAGGGCAGCAGCGCGAGCACCCATTCGCGGCGGTGATGGCGTACGACGGCGGGGAGCAGCGCGCGTCGCAGCCAGGACGCCGGCTCCTGAGTCACTCCCGCGACGGTGACGTCGGCGGCCAGGAACTGTTCGGCGGTCAGCCTGGTGCGTTCCGCCCAGACGGCCGGGTCGACGCGGGTGAGCTCGGCGCTGAGAAGCATGGCGCGGGCCTCGGCGGTGCTGATGTTCGGCCGAGGCTCGCGGATACCGTCGCGCCGCATCTCGTCGGTGATCCCGGCGGGTGTGTCGAGTTCGACGCGGTGGCTGCGGCGGCCGGGCAGGCCGTGCCGCGTCACGGTGATCAGCCCTTCGGTGCGGGTGGCCGCACGCTCCTCCAGGCCGGAGCCGGGCAGCCGCAGCGAGGACGTGACCGCGGCGTCCCTGACGTCGGCACGCCGGTCGTCGAGCGCATGCTCGAGCAGGTCGATGTCCCACGGCCCGGCGCCGACCCGTAACGCCTCGCAGAAGGCGACCCGCTCGGCCCCGCTCGCCTGGTCGAACGGTGCGAACGGCGGCCCGTCGGCGGGGCCGCGGAGCAGTGCGACCGCCGCGGCCGGGTCATCGTGGCGCAGTTCCTGCAGCAGCATCCGCCGCTCGGCGGCGTCAGCGGTCGGCCACGTCTCGACGGTCCCGCGGCGTGCCCACCGGCCGTCCGGATGCAGGCCGGCGAGCCACCTGCCGCGCTCGCCGAGGACCCGGCTGATCGCGACGCGGATCTCCGTTTCCCGCCGGCCCAGGGCCAGCAGGTCACACAGCAGCCCAGCCGGCGCATGCCAGCCGTGTTCGGCCATCAGATCCAGGCATCGCTGCCGGGCCTCGGCCTGGCCTGCCAGCGTGCCCTCGACGATGAGGGAGACATCCGGTGCCAGGACCGCCGTGTGGTCGGGCGGTGCTGGGGACGGCGCGGGCTCCCCGCCGGCGTCGGCGGGGAGCAGCCCGGCCCGGCGTGCGACGGCGGCGAGCGCCACGGCCCGCAACAGCCTGTCCCCAGCGGTCGGTGGCTCGCCGTCGCCGCCGCGAGTGCCCTCCTGCTCGACGGCGAGATGACCGAGACCGGGGAGAGGCGGTACAGCGGCCCGCGCCGTGCCGACGACAGCGGCGTCGACCAGCTCCGACCAGCCCGGCGCAGGCCGCACCGACCTCGGCCTGGTGCCTGGCCCGCTGCCGCTGAGGTCGGTGTCGTCACCGCGGCCAGCGCCACCGCTGCTGCATGCGGGCTGGTCGGGGTGGTCTGCCGGTGGGTTCGGGCCAGCGTCGAGGTGAGCCCGCGACGGGGCCGCTGACAGCGGGGTGACGTCGAAGCCGTCCCACTCGACGACCAGGTCGAGCGGATGACCACCACCCACGGCGAGCAGCCACCAGCCCCACCGGGCCGCCGCGTCGCCGGCCAGCGGCAGAGCCTGCCCGGCACTGTCGCGTAGCAGCCACCCGGCACTCTCCGCGCCGGGCGCTGGTCACCTGCGGCAGCCGGCAGGACCGTGATGCCGCGGACGACGAACGCGACCGGATCGGCCCACGGATCCGCGATGAGGGTGGTGGCGTGCGCGGACAGCACCTCCCGCCAGGTCGACGGGCCGGAAGCGGAGCCTTCCGTCCCGGACTCAGGCCCAGAAGCAGGGCTGGGCCCGGCCAGCTCGGTGAGTGGCTCGGGGGCGCCGGTGGCCCCGGCGAGCGCGAGCCTGGCGGGCCGGCGGCCGGGATAGGCCGCCACCTCCGCCTGGACGCGGGTGAGGACCGGCAGGCCGGGAGGCGGTGGATTCCTCCCCACGCCGAAGCTCACCAACGGCGCCAGCGGCCCGGTCGGGGACGATCGCAGCCACTGCCGGCGCCCCTGCAACTTCCCGGCATGGAACAGCCGCTCGCCGAGAACGTCCATCGGCCCGGCCAGCCTGTCTCCGGCGAGCACGTCGGCAGTCGTCCGGGAGAAGCCGACCCGGTCACGCACCACGTCGACGAGCTCGGGCGGCAGCTGGGCCCGCCTCGACCAGCCCTGGCAGAGCAGATGCAGGCAGCCGAGTCGGTCGGCGAGCCGATCCGGCCAGTCCGCGCCGCCGCGCGCGGCGAGGCGGGCCATCTCACGGACGACCTCGGCGAGCCCGGGCGCCTGCGCGTCGACCATCCGCGCGGCGAGGCTCTCCCACCAGGCGGCGGGCTGCGTCTGGGCGGCGCCCAGCCCGTCGCGGGCGATGTCGGAGAGCCACCGGTTCAGCTCGGCCACACCGGCGTCGACCCGGGCCTCGCGCCGAGCCAGGGCGCGCACCGACGATGCTGATCTGGCAGTGCCGGACGCGCCCGACCCGCCTGCGGTACCCCCGGCCGCGGCGCGCTGGGTGGCCCGGGCGCTGGCCGCATCCACGCGGGCGGCCCGCCGGCCGAGCCAGCCCGACACCCACTCGGGCGGGTCGCCGCCGGCGGTGAGCGCGCCAGGATTGCCGCTGACCAGGAACAGCAGGCCCAGCGCGTGCTTGCACGGGAACTTCCGGCTCGGACAGCTACAGGTGGAGGCTGCCTCGGCGCCGCACAGCACGACCACCCGGTAGGGCGTCGCTCCGCTGCCGCGGCACGCCCCCCATGCCGCATCGCCGGACGTGCCGAGCCCTGACCAGTTGCTCACCCCGCTGAGGCGTTCACCAGCCCGGGCGGCGGCCGCGTCGGGCGCCAGGGCGAGCACGGTCTCGCGGGTCACGGTCGAGACGGTTGACGACGACATGGGGCAATCCTGGCGCCCACCTCCGACAGTTCTCGCGCCGCGGCCGGTCGACGCCCCGGAGCGTCCGCGCGCGATCCGAATGGCAACCGATGGTTGCGTGATGGCGGGAGTCCGGCTACCTTGATGTGCAACCAAACATTGCAGGAGGTTGGCATGGAGTTCGGAACCCTCGAGCGCGAGATCTACATCGAGGCCTCGCCGGAGATCGTCTTCGACGTGGTGAGCAGCCCCGAGCACCTGAAAGGGTGGTGGCCCGACGACGCCCGTTACGAGCCGACTCCCGGCTCGGCAGGGGAGATCGTCTTCGGAGACCGCGACGCCGACGGCAAGGTCGTGCCGTTCACCGTCGTCGACGTGCGACCACCGCGGACGTTCTCGTTCCGCTGGACGCATCCGGGCGACCAGGCCGCGGCCGAGGGCAACTCGTTGCTGGTCACCTTCGACCTGACGCCCTCGGGCGGCGGGACGCTGCTGCGGATGACCGAGACCGGCTTCCGGGAGATGGGCTGGGAGGTCGCCGTCCTCGAGGAGCAGTACCGGGACCACGTCTCCGGCTGGGATTTCTACCTGCCGCGGATCGCCCCGTACGTGGCGACGCTGCGGGTGCGGCCCTGAACACCGCGGTGGCCGGCGGCGTCGACGACGACCTCTGGTCCGCCATCGGGGACCCGACCCGGCGCCGGCTCCTCGACCTGCTGCTTGTCGACGGGGGCGGCACCGCGACCTCGTTGAGCCGACAGCTGCCGGTCACCCGTCAGGCGGTGGCCAAGCATCTCGGTGTCCTCGACCGGGTCGGCCTGGTCCGGGCGACGCCCGCGGGCCGGGAGAAGCGGTACCGGGTGGACGACGCCCAGCTCGCCCGCGCGGTGGCCCAGCTCGCGTCGGTCGGGTCCGCGTGGGACGCCCGACTGCAGCGCATCAGGCGGATCGCCGAGGCGATCCAGCGTGCCCAACAGGACTGACGACAACAGGACTGACGACTCGTCCGGCACCGCGACCGGCTGATCTCAGGGAGAGCCGCAATGGTGGACATTCTGCACAGGGTCGGAGTCAGGACCCCGAGCCCCGAAAAGGTGTACGACGCGCTTACGACCGTCGAGGGCCTCACCGGCTGGTGGACGGACGACACGAGGTGGGCGGACGATCCGCAGGGCCGCGGTGACGCCGGAATCGGCGGCGTCCTCGAGTTCCGTTTCCCGGTCGGCGGCTTCGACATGGAGGTCGTCGAGTTGCGGCCGTCGGAGCGGGTCGCCTGGCGTGTGGTTGACGGCCCCGAGGAATGGAAGGGCACGACGATCGACTGGGATCTGCACCAGAACGGCGAGTACACGATCGTCCTGTTCCGGCACCAGGGCTGGAAGGAGCCCGTCGAGTTCATGCACCACTGCAGCACCAAGTGGGGCTCCTTCCTGATGAGCCTGAAATCCCTGGTGGAGACCGGCGCAGGCGCGCCGGCTCCGCGGGACGTGCCGATCAGCGACTGGCACTGAGCGACTGGCACTGAGCGACTGGCGCCGAGCGACCTGGACCGACCGGTCCCTCCTGACCCTGCCGGTCGGCGCGGGCCCCGACGTCCGCGCAGGCCTCTCCGCCACCTACGAAGCCGTTACGGCTGCGCGGCTTCTACGGTAGACACCCCGGATGGGACGCAGCCAGGGCGGAGCAGGCACCGCTCCCTTCCGACTCGGGATCGACGTCGTCTGGAAGGCTGTGGCGGCCGGATTTCTGCTCCTCGCGGTGGCGGGCTACTTCTTCCACGTGAACGCTGTCCTCGGGCGGTATGGGATCGATGTCGTCGGCGAGGTGCTGGACGCTGGCGGCCCGCGTGAGCGCCCGACGGTTCGTTTCGTCACTCGCGCCGGAACGCCGGTTGAAACAATGATCATGACCGACGGCGAGGAAGAACTGCGGGTCGGCGAAATGGCGGCCGTGGAGTACGACGAGCGTAACCCGCACCGGGCCCGCCTGCCTGGCAGCCGGTGGTACTGGGAACTTCCGGTGGGAGCGGCTGCGATCGGTCTGGCGACACCCGCGGTCGCCGTCTGGATCTTCTTTCGCCGTCGCCGGGAATACCCTGGATGGGAGTCGCTGACGGCCACCGAGATCGCCGACGTTCTTGCGGCACCTCGGGCGCCATGGTGGCCCGGCGCGCCAGCCGCTGACGCGGCGGACGCGCTCGGGACCCACAGTCGGCGTTCAGTTCAGATGCTGCGTCGGGACCAGCAGGAGATCCACCGGATGTTTCCGGCCTGGGACCTCTGGGGCGTTTCCGGGGAAGGCTCGGTCGAGCGTTGGCCGGCTGGTCAACGGCTGAGTACGGCGGTCGACGAGGTCTGGTGTCGGCGTCGGCGCGGGGAGCCGTGGCGGCTGAAGGTCATCCTGCTGGACCGACCGCCCTCCCCGGAGAGGACCACCCCCGCCGACCAGGGCTGACGGGGAGGCTGTCGAGCCGGCGTCAGAGGTTCTGGCCGCCGGAGAGCTCGATACGGGTGCCGTTGGCCCAGGCGAAGCCGTCGGCGAGGATCAGCGGGACGGCGGCGCCGATGTCGTCCGGCTCGCCCGCCCGGCCGAGCGGGATCGCGCCGGCGACGGCCTCGTTGACCTGCTTGTTGTCGCGGACGAGGCCGCCGCCGAAGTCGGTGGCGATCGCGCCCGGCACCAGGACGTTGACCCGGATCCGGCGCTCGCCGAGCTCCGCGGCCTGGTAACGGGTCAGCACCTCGACAGCGCCCTTGGCCGCCGCGTACGCGGCGTTGCCCGGATAGGTGAAACGGGCCAGGCCGGACGACACGTTGAGGATGCGGCCGCCGTCGACGAGCAGCGGCAGCAGCGCCTGGGTGAGGAAGAACGGTGCCTTGACGTGGACGTCGAAGAGCCCGTCGAACTGCTCCGGAGTGGTCGCGGTGAAGGGCGCGTGCAGTCCGAAACCGGCGTTGTTCACGAGGTAGTCGACATGGTCCGTACCAAAACCGTCGAGGACGGAGCGGACGTCGGACGCGAACTGCGGGAAGCTTCCGCTGTCGCTGACGTCGAGCTGCAGGGCGGCAGCCGGCACTCCATGCTCACCGACCTGGGCGACGAGCGCGTCCGCTTCCGCTCTGTTCTGGTTGTAGGTGCCGATGACGCCGACGCCAGCCCTGGCGAGGTGGCTGGCCATGCTCCGGCCGAGGCCGCGGCTCGCGCCCGTGACCAGGGCGATCCTGGTGTTCGACATGATTCCCTCCGGGGGTGACGTTGCGTGACGACGGTGGTGCTGGTCCCACCGTGTCACCGCCGCCGCGGAAGGTGGACGTCCAACGCACCCCCGGATTGCCAGTACGGGGATAAGCCGTGGCTGGGCCGTCAGAATCGGAGCAGTGGAACGTGAGGAGCTCGGAGCCTTTCTGCGCCACCGTCGGGAGCAGCTACGGCCGGCGGACGTCGGCCTGGTCGGCGGCGCCCGGCGCCGGGCGGTCGGCCTGCGCCGCGACGAGGTCGCCCTGCTCGCCGACATGTCGACGGACTACTACGAACGGATCGAGCAGGCCCGCGGGCCGCGGCCGTCGCCGTCCATGCTCGGCGCGATCGCACGGGCACTTCGGCTGACCCTGGACGAGCGGGACCACATCTACCTGCTGGCTGGCCAGCATCCGCCGTCCCGGCACGAGTCGTTCGGCTATGCCGACGCCGGGCTCATGTACGTGCTGGATGCGGTGGCGCCGTCGGTGCCGGCGCACATCTGCGACGACCTGTCGACCGTCGTGGCGCAGAACCCGCTGAACGTCGCCCTGCTGGGACCGATCGCCCAGGCGCCCGGCCGCCGGAGCAACTTCCTGTGGCGCTGGTTCACCGACCCGCAGCTGCGGGCGCGCTACCTGCCCGAACAGCACGAGACGCTCGGCCGCGACTACGTCGCCGACCTGCGCGCCACGCTCGGCCAGCGCCACCTGGACGACGAGGTGCGTGCCCTGGTCGTCGAGCTCTCCGCGGCCAGCGCCGAGTTCCGGGACGTCTGGGCCCGTCAGGAGGTGGCCGTCCGGCGGACCACCCGCAAGGTCATCCTGCACCCCGAAGTCGGCCGGCTCGACCTGGAGTGCGACGTCGTGATCAGCCCGCCGTCCGGCCAGCGGCTGGTTCTCTTCCGTCCGCAACCAGGCACCGGGACGGGTGAGCGGTTGGAGATGCTCGCCGTGCTGGGGACCCAGACCTTCTCCGAGCACTGATCCTGACGCCCTCGCCCTCGCCCACACCGGCGGCGCGGGATGACGTCGGCCGACACGGGGTGGAGCAGGCGGCCCCCCGGATTCCGAGACCACTCGGATGGCTCTGGCGTCCGCCTGCTCGGGAACGCGAACGTGCTTCTACTGTATGAAAACGCCTCATGTCGCTCCTGTCCTTTATCTAGCGAAAATCGAGAATTTTCTGCTCGAATCGGCGGCGGGTGCCACGCGAGCGGCGAAGAATTTTCCGGACCATCGGGGCCGAATCTCGTGACGCAGCCGGCGCGATCGCCGGCGGGTCGTGTCGAGGTGCCGCTGGGAGGGTGAGTGCCCTGCCACGGTCACCGCTCACTGTCCGGAAATATCGGGCGTCGGTGAGGGATGGCGGCCGGGGGAACGTCCTCATGCAAGCTCTCATCATCGATTGTGATGGCCGTCACAATCGCTTGGAGAATGTTTGCCGGTGGCGTGTAACGTCGTTGCCGTGCTTCCGACCTGGGGAGTACACGCCGGGTGGCACGCCGAATCCCGCCCCGCCCGGCGCACAACGGATCTGAGGGTGGGAGCGGGGGACCCAAGTGTTCCCGGGCGTTCTTTCTGGACGTCCTTGGGGTGAAGCCGTCAGCGCTTTGTGGCGCGGATATGTGTGTGCGGCCGGGCGATTCCCAGCCCGAACCCGACAGCTAACTTCGTAGGCGTGGGGAAGGACATTCATTTTGTCCGTTATGACTTCGGGTGCCCGTAAGAGCCGTCGTTCGATCCGCCGTGGCCGCGCTCTGCTGGTCGCACCGGTGCTGGCCGCGACGATCGGTGGCGGAATCGCGATGTCCCAGCCGGCCAGCGCTGCCGCGCGGCCGGATGCCCACCGCTTCCTCAGCGCGGTGGTCCCCTGTGAGTCCGGGGGCAACCCGGGTGTGGTGAACGAGATCGGTGCGGGCGGGCTGTTCCAGTTCCTGCCGAGCACCTGGCGTGGGGTCGGTGGGCAGGGCCTGCCGCAGCACGCCAGCGCGGCGGAGCAGTGGAAGCGCGCGCACATCCTCTACGCGCAGCAGGGCACCAGCCCGTGGTACGCCTCCAAGAGCTGCTGGGGATCGAAGATCTGAGTCCGGCACAGATCCATCTGATCCACCTGATCCACCTGAACAATCAGTGCCCAACGCGTGCGGCTGTTGAATCGACGGCCGGCGTCAGGGGCGCCGCCTGAACTACGGATTCGGGTCGTCCCACCGGTGCGCCCGGACGTCTACAGACGTCCGGGCGCACCGGCATGTCCGCAGGTGGGAGCCTGCTTCGATGCTTTCCGGTTCCCCGTTCCCGACGTCCCGGCTGCGGGAACAGGGGTGCTGATGCGACGCGAGATCACGCCTGGATTGTTATCCCTATTCAGGGAACCTGAATTCTCTCGCGCCCGCAGTAGGCGCACTTTGAGACGAGTGTCTGCTAAGTTTCGTCCAGCCCTTCCGTCCTGGTATCGAACGAAAACGACCGATACCTTGCGTGCGGAAGATTCATGTACGGAACAGTTCAGTCGGCATGGAGTGATGGCCTGATGGGCGTGGGTGTTCGGACTATGCATGGCCGGGGCAGGCAGGCGGCTGGCTCGACGCGCGGTCGGGTGGCCCCGCGGGGGGCCGGGGACCGGCGGCGCGGCTGGTCGACGGCGTCGTGGCGCGGCGGCCTCGTCGCGGTGGCGACGGCCTTCGCCGTGTCCGCCTGCGGAGGTGACGACGCGGCGTCGTCGGCCAACCCCGCCCCGCGGACGACTGCGCCGTCCGCGGTGCCGACGTCGTCCTCGCCCGCGGAGAACACCGACCTGTCGCCCGCGGACTTCGTGCTGACCGAGGGCCCCGCCACTGCCGGGTTCGCGGCCTCCGCCGAGGAGCCCGCCGATCCCGAGGAACAGACCGATCTGTACTCCATCGTCGCCGGGTGCCTGGGTCTGCCGGCCCCGGCGCCCGGCGACGAGCCGCAGGCCAGTGCCGTTGGACCCACCTTCAACAGCCCCGACGAGATCTCGTCGATCGACTCCCTGGTGGAGATCGTCTCCGACGAACAGGTCGTCCGGGACCGGGAGCTGCTGAAGAACCCGCGGCTTCTGGAGTGCCTCGGCAGCTTCTACGAGCAACCGGCGGAAGGCGAGCCCGCGGACAGCGGCATCGAGATCATCTCGGTCGAGGAGCAGCCCGCGCCCACTGGCGCGCTCGCCTACATCCGGGCGGTCATGAAGCTCGGCGACACGGCGGATGCACTGGTCCTCTCCATGGACAGCCTCATCTTCCTGGAGGGGAACGTCGAGGTGACCGTCAACTACGTGAACACGGAGCAGGCGGCGCCGCGGGAACGCCTCCAGCAGATCGCGGACCAGATCTCGGAGAAGCTGCGTAACCGGTAGCCGGCAGCCGGTCCTGAACACCGTGCCACGGCAGACTGGACGGGTGAACGATCCTGCCTCCCCGATCCGGTTCCGACGGCTGGCGGAATCCGATTTCCCACTACTGCGCGGGTGGTTGGCCCAGCCGCATGTCGCGCGGTGGTGGAACCACGAGACCACGATCGAAGCGGTGCACCGTGACTTCGGGCCGGCGGCGCGGGGCGAGGAGCCGTCGGAGGATTTCCTCGCCCTGCTCGGCGGGACGCCGGTCGGCCTGATCCAGCGATGCGCCTATGCCGACTACCCGGAGTACGACGCCGAGCTGCGGCCCGTTGCCGACGTCCCGTCCGGTGCCATGAGCGTCGACTACCTGATCGGCGATCCGGCCTGGACGAACCGCGGTATCGGGCCGCGGATGATCGCTGCGATGGTCGCTCGAACGTGGTCGGATCATCCGGCGGCCACGTGCGTGCTGGTGCCTGTCTCGGCGGCGAACCGCGCGTCGTGGCGGGCCCTGGAGAAGGCGGGTTTCCGCCGGGTGGCCGAGGGCCCGCTCACACCGGACAACCCGATCGACGACCCTTTGCACTTCGTCTACCGGTTGGACCGGGTCCCCACCCCGAACTGACCCACGCACCGGCCTGGAGCCGCGCCCGGAGTGAGACGGACGTCCAGGCGTGAGCTCAGCCGTGGTCATCACCGGAGCGGCGTCCGGCATCGGACGGCGGACGGCGGGATGACCGCGCATCACGACGCCCTACCGCTGCGGCCGCTCGCGCCCTGACAAGGGCACTCCCTGAGACGACCGGTCGGCTGCACTAGTAGACTGTCGCCGCTAATGTGTGGGGTATAGGTGGCGGAGTTTGGTGCGGGCGTCATCGGTGGTGAAGTGCCAGTTGACCTGTCGCTGGTCGGCGTTGACGGCTGCCTGCCAGGC
>NZ_JBFLUG010000154.1:0-15578 GCF_041008525.1 Parafrankia sp. FMc2
TGACCGGCCGCTTCTTCTGCGAACCCACGACACAGTCCTGACCGGCAGAGGGACGGGAAGACCTGCCAGCCCAACCCTCTCACCCAGACACGAAACATGCCAGGACTAAGCGGCGACAGTCTACTAGACCGACGGCTGCTCGATCTCGTCCGGTCCCCTGCGGTGTTCAGGGTGCAGCCGGGGGCTCGGCGCGTGGACGGGGAAGATCCGCGCGACCGAGGCCCCTGACCGGTGCACGCGGTGCTGGCTTCGGGATCTCTCCGCGTCCGAAGCCGCCGACGACGGACCGGGCGCGCCGGCTAGGCCCCACCAACGATGCGCCGGTCACCGCTCCGGCTCGCACGGCCCGCTCCGCGCCGCAGACAACGGATGCGCCACCGCATGATCGACGGGTTTGGCTACCTGCCGCTCAGCCTGGTGACGACAGGCGCGAAATCGTCGATCTGCTTGCGCGGGATGGTGATGTAGCTGACTCCCGTTATGTCGCGGCGTTCCTGCAAGCGATCGATGATTTCCTCCGGCGAGCCGACCAACACATTCGGGTGGTCTCTCAGTACCTCCGGCGTGGCTTCGGGGATGGCCTTGCGCAGGCTGGTTGACCAGCGATCCAAGGAGCGGTCGACGTCGTCGGTCACGGACACCAGGTACGGCGAGCTTTCCAGCTCCAGTGCTGGAAAGCTCGTACCGGCGGCCTCGCGGATCGTGTCGAGGCGCCGTTGTGCCTCTTCTAGCGGCGTGAGTCCGGCGTCGTTCACGGGCTTCCAGCCGACGTTGGCCATGCTGACGATGTCGGCCTCACGTGCGGCCAGGGACAGGACGCGCTTCTTGGAGCCACCGATAAGGATGCGGGGGCGAGGACGTTGGACGGGGAGCGGCAGTCCGGCGTAGCCACTGACCTTGACGTGATCGCCCGCGACGTCGATCGGCTCTCCTGACCAGTGCGCCTTCACGAGGGTGACGACTTCCTCGAGCTTCGAGACGCGCTGAGGAGCCGCGTGGAAGGGGAGGCCCATCGCTTCGTACTCGCCCTGGTTGGTGCCGGCCCCGATGCCGAACTCCAGGCGCCCGTCGGAGAGCAGGTCGAGGGTTGCCGCCTCCTTCGCCAGCACCGCAGGCAGGTGGTAGTCGATGCAGAAGACGCGGCACCCGACGCGCAGCGTGGATGTCCATGCCGCCGCGGCGGCCATGGCTGCGATGGGGGCCAGATGTTGCGGGCGTAGCAGAGTGCGGGCGCTGACCGGCCCGGGACCGATGTAGTGGTCTGCGAGGAACAGGGTCGAGTAGCCGAGGCCCTCGACCCTGCGGGCAAGGTCACGCCACTGGTCAGCGGAGGTTGCGGTGGTGGTCTGAACGGCGAAGCGGAACGGGCGTGTGCTAGGCACAGACGTAGCCGCCGTCGACGGGAAGAGCCACCCCGGTGACGAAGGACGACTCGTCGCTCGCGAGGAAGATCGCGGCCGCTGCCAGCTCGCTGGAAAGACCCCACCGGCGCATCGGCTGAGGAGGCGCCGGGGCCTCGGCGGGCGGTTCCGAGTGCTCTCTTGAGTCCGGCACTAATCCGGTCCAGGTCATTCCTGGGCAGAGGGCGTTGACTCGAACGCCTTTGTCTGCGAAGTCGAGCGCCACAGCCTTGGTCATCTGGATGACGCCGCCCTTGGATGCGCCGTACACGGCGTTCTTTTTCCATCCGACCAGTCCGGCCGCCGACGCAGTGTTGACCACGGAGCCTCCGCCGTTGCGGAGCATGGCCCGAATGCCATACTTCATCCCAAGGAAAACGCCTTTGAGGTTCACGTCGAGGACACGGTCGTAGTCCTCCTCTGTCTGCTCGGTGATGAGCAGCTTGGAACCGCCGATACCAGCATTGTTGAAGAGGATGTCGAGCTTCCCGAAACGGTCCTCCGTGATAGCGACCATCCGCTCGACGTCTGCGGCAACCGCGACATCGACGTGAACCGCCACTCCAGCCTCACCGATCTCGTCGGCGGTTCGCTCTTCATCGCCGCTGAAATCTGCGCAGATGACCTTCGCCCCCTCCGCGGCGAAGAGGCTGGCACTCGCGTGCCCTATGCCTGAACCGGCTCCCGTAATGATCGCAACCTTGCCATCGAGTCGCCCTCCCATATGATCGATCCCTCCGCTGACACACGTCGCTCTGACGGCCGAGCGCAATCGCCTGACCGCCAAGAAGATGTTGGACAACCGAATAGTATGTGACCTATGGTACGTTCGTACAGCATGGACGGTCAGGGCTGCATCCGGGGCCGCGGCCGGGAGCGGTCCGGCCTGCCTTTGCTCGTAGGAGGGCGAGGTGAGAACGCACCGGATCGGCGCACGGATCTTGCACCTCTGAGAGAGCCGGAGGAAGTCGTGTCCCTCGTGACCACCAAGCTTGCGCCGAAGATCGGTGTCGAGATCACAGGACTCACGGGTCGAGAGCTCGTGGACCGTAAGGCTGCGGACGACTGTCAAGCGGCTTTAGATCAATATGGCGTCGTCGTGTACCGGGAAGTCCACATCAACGACGATGATCTGGTCGGTTTCAGCCGCCTGCTGGGTGAGGTCGTCATACCCAAGGTCAACGATCCCGGCGAGCATCCCGAAATCGCCACGATCACCCTTGACCCGACGAAGAGCGTGTTGGCTGGCTATCGCCAGGGAAACTTCCTGTGGCACATCGACGGCGCCACCGACGACCTCCCCCAGAAAGGGACGTTACTCACCGCCCACGAAGTCGATCCCGCTGGCGGTGACACCGAGTTCGCCAACACCTACGCCGCGTACGATGCACTCTCCGACGAGGACAAGACGCACATTGCCGACCTGCGGGTGGTCCACAGCTTCGCCGCCGCCCAGCGCATCGCCTATCCCGACGCCACGGACAAGCAGCAGGCCGAGTGGGCCAGGGTGCCCCCGCGAGTGCACCCGCTCGTGTGGACCCGACAGAGTGGGCGCAGGTCACTGCTTGTCGGGGCGACGGCGGGCGAGGTGGTCGGTTGGCCGGCCGACCGAGGCAGGGAGCTCTTGGACCGTCTGCTCGCGTGGTCGACGCAGCCGCAGTTCTCCCTCCGGCATCACTGGCGCCGCGGCGATCTCGTGATCTGGGACAACACCGGGATGCTCCATCGCGCGCTGCCCTTCCAGCCGACATCCCGCCGCCTGATGCATCGCACCACGCTGGTGGGCCAGGAACTCGTCACCGCCGCCTGAAACAACGACACCGGGCCAACGTATCGGTCGGTGCCCGGTCATGAGGCGACGCACTTCGCTGAAAGGTCACGCCACGTGAAGATCGGCCTGACAGGACGGCCGGCGACGGTCGAAAAACTGGTCCAGTACGTCAAGGCCGCCGAGCGGGACGGCTTCAGCTCCGTCTGGCTCGACAGTACGGCCCTGGGTGACCCACTTGCCGCGATGGCGGTCGCGGGGCGGGAGACCTCCACGATCGAGTTGGGGACCGCGGTTCTGCAGACATATCCCTGCCATCCCGTCCTCCAGGCGAACCGTGCCGCCGCGGCCGCGGCGGCGATGGGGCGGCCCGGCTTCACCCTGGGCATCGGACCCTCGCACAAACCCCTGGTCAGCGGCATGTACGGCCTGTCGTACGAACACCCCGGTCGCAACACGGAGGAGTACCTCCGCATCCTCGGGGGACTGCTCCGCGGGAAGACAGTGACCTTCGAAGGCTCGGACTGGACCGCACGAGGCGCACGGGTGCCGATGGAGCAACCGGTGCCGGTGCTCCTGGCCGCGCTTGGGCCGCGGCTACTGCGAGTCGCCGGCGAGCAGGCCGACGGGGCCGTCCTCTTCCTGGCGGCGGCGCGGGCGATCGAGACCCATGTCGCGCCCCGGCTCCGGGCCGC
Organism: Parafrankia sp. FMc2; assembly: GCF_041008525.1. Taxonomy (NCBI): domain Bacteria; kingdom Bacillati; phylum Actinomycetota; class Actinomycetes; order Frankiales; family Frankiaceae; genus Parafrankia; species Parafrankia sp. FMc2. The sequence goes on from NZ_JBFLUG010000154.1 coordinate 3,864, forward strand.
GGCGTCAGCCGCAGGGCGACCCGAGCCACGGATCGTCGCCGGCCTGCCGGTGGCAGTCCATGACGACATCACCGAGGCCCGCGCCGCGACCGCCACGACATCGGGGGTTTACGAGAGCCTGCCGAACTACCGCCGGATCATGGAGATCGGCGGCGCCCAGAGCCCGGCCGACGCAGCCATCCTCGGTGACGAGAAGAGCGTGACCCGTCAGTTGCAGGGTCTGCTTGATGCAGGCGCCACCGACATCCAGGTGTTCGTCGTGCCGGTCGGCACGGATCGCCGGGCGTCCCGGCAGCGCACGATGGACCTGCTCGCCTCCCTCACAGGCTGACGATGCCCGGGTGGGAAGCACCGGTACGACCAAGGGATCTCGGATACTCGGCCACCGAACGATCGGAGTCAGACACACAGGGGCGTAACGCGGAGCAGCGGGGTTTGACCGACTCTCACCAAGGCGTTATACAGACGTACAGCAGAGTTGTTGCCTCGTCTGGCTCCAGAGCCGGAGCCGGTGACTCCGAGGCTGCACCGGCCGATGAGGCGTGACTGCTACGACGAGGGAGGACGATCATGTCCGTCGAGGATGAGCTCACAGAACTTCGCCGTGAGCTCCGATACGTCACGGACCGCATGGCGATTCTCGACTGCGTCATGAAGCAGTCACGCGGTCACGACCGCCATGACATCGAGCTGATGACGAGCGTTTACCACGACGATGGAGTCGACGAGCACGGACCCGTCGTGAAACTTGGCCCCGACTACGGCGAGTACGCCAACCGGGCGCACTCCTCAGTCTTCATCGATCACCTGCACAACATCACCACGCATACCTGTGAGATCGACGGCGACCAGGCGCACTGCGAAAGCTACGTCATCGGTGCCATGCGTTCCCGTGACGGCAAGAGCGTGCACCTCTTCGGAGGCCGATACCTCGATCGAGTCGAGCGGCGCGACGGCGAATGGAAGATCGCGCTGCGACGATGCACCCTCGAATGGACGATGAACGGCGATACATCACTCCTCTCTTCCGGCGCGTTCGCCGGCTTCATCAAGGGCACGTGGGACAAGAACGATCCCTCATACGCGCGGCCCCTGGACCTGGAGAAGACTCCGGTCGAGAAGTGGTGAGGATGCTGGGCTCCGCGCATCATCGACGGAAGGACCGATGAACATGGCTCGAATTGAGCCCCTCCCCGCCAAGAAATGGCCGGCCGAGATGCGGGAAGCATTAACCGCCCTCGTGCCACCCGCGCCCCGCCACACCCGGTCCGTCCAGGAGGGCGCACCGAAGGCCCGCAACGCCCTCGGAACGTTCGCGCACCATCCAGACCTGGCGCGGGCGTTCTTCACCCTCAACGGTCATGTGCTGCTGGCGACCACCCTCGCCCAGCGGCAGACGGAACTGCTGGTCCTGCGAGTCGCGGCGCGCCGCACATGCGACTACGTGTGGGCGCAGCACGTCCTCGTCGGTCGCGACGCCGGGCTGACCGACGAGGAGATCGAAAGGATCACCCAGGGACCGGCCGATCCATCGTGGAGCCCGTTCGACGCTGCGCTGCTGCGCGCCGTGGACGAGCTGCTCGACGCCGGCGCGATCGGTGACGAGACGTGGACCGCGCTGACCGCCGAACTCGACACCCAGCAGCTTATGGACCTTATCTTCACAGTCGGAGCCTTCGAGGCGTCCGCCTTCCTGATGAACTCCTTCGCCTTTGACCTCGACGACGACCTACGACCTACCTGATCAAGCAACAGCTGCGTCTGTCGCGTCGAAGAAGGCCGTGCTCCTCGCTGGCGCTGTGCAGACAGTCAAAGCCTGCCTGGGCCCGTGACCTGGCGCGAGGTGGCGAGGCGGGGCTGGCGCCATCATGGCCAGCTGTGTCCGACGTGTGCCCCATCCGATCTTCCCATCAGAGGGTATGGCTGGCTGATCCTGCCCGGCCGTTCGTCAGCGTCCCAGGACCTCCAGGTGCGGGTCTTGGGCACGCGGTCGCCGTAGGGCGACCGCGTGCCAACCGAAGGGGCTTGTACCAGCGTCGGATTCGACCGACAGAGGTCCGGCTACCGCTCGGGCGCGGAGGCTGCCATCGCCTGGTAGGCCGTGAGCTTCTCGCCGCGTTCGTAGGTGCGGCGGCTGAGTGCGCGGACGGACACGTCGTGCCCCTCGGCTTGGGCCCGCAGCGCCCCGACCGTGGCCTGCTCCCGCGGGAGGTGGGCGAAGGGGTTGAAGGAATACCAGCGCAGGGCGTTCTCGTAGGTCATCTTGTTGATCTCCGGGTCCGAGACGGCGAGCCGGTCCATCACCGAGCCGAGCTCCTCCGGGGCACCTGGCCACATCGAGTCGCTGTGTGGGTAGTCGCACTCCCAGGCGATGTTGTCGATGCCGATGCGGTGGCGAAGCTCGACTCCGAGCGGGTCGCTGATAAAGCAGGTCAGGAAGTGCTCGCGGAACACCTCGGACGGGAGCCGGCCGCCGAAGTCCTGCATCGTCCAGGTGGCGTGCATGTCGAAGGTGCGGTCGACCCGCTCCAGGAAGTAGGGGATCCACCCCGTCCCGCCCTCGGACAGCGCGATCCTGATGTCGGGGAAGTTCTTGAGCACCGGTGACCACAGCAGGTCGGCGGCGGCCGAGACGATGTTCATCGGTTGGAGGGTGATCAGCACGTCGGGTGGCGAATCGGGGGCGGGGATGGTCAGCTGGCCCGACGAGCCGATGTGTATCGACAGCACGGTGTTCGTGTCGCACACTGCCTGCCACAGCGGGTTCCAGTAGGCGTCGTGGAAGCTGGGATATCCCAGCGCGGCGGGGTTCTCGGTGAAGGTCAGCGAATGGCATCCCTTCGCGGCGACCCGGCGCACTTCGGCCGCGCACAGCTCGGCGTCCCAGATGACCGGCAGTGCCATCGGGATGAACCGGCCCGGGTGCGCGCCGCACCACTCGTCGAGGTGCCAGTCGTTGTACGCCCGTACCAGCGCGAGGGAGAAGTCCGGGTCCTCGGTGGCGAACAGCCGGGCGGCGAAACCGGGGAACGACGGGAAGTTCATCGACGCGAGGACGCCGCCCGCGTTCATGTCCTTGATCCGCTCGTCCACCTGGTAGCACCCCGGACGGATCTCGTCTAAGCCCTGTGGCTCGAGTCCGTACTCCTCCTTGGGCCGGCCTGCCACCGCGTTGAGGGCGACGTTGGGGATCACCGTGTCCCGGAACCTCCACGCGTCGGCACCGCCGGGCAGGCTCACCACGCGCGGGGCGTCCGCCCGGTACCGCTCCGGAAGGTGGTTCGCGAACATGTCGGGCGGTTCGATGATGTGATCGTCGATGCTGACAAGGATCATGTCGTCGTGGCGCATGGTGGCCCTTTCGATGGTCCTGGAAGTCGACCGGGCAGCGGGTCGCGAGGCCGGGGCACCCGTCGTGGTGTGGGAGCTTGTGGGTCAGCCGTGCCGGGTCAGTCGACGATTGCCGGCATGGAGTCCCAGCCGCGCACCGTCGTGGTGGGTTTCCGGCGGGCCTGGGCCATGTCGAGGTCCCATTCGGGGAAGCGGTTGAGTACCTCGTCGAGGGCGATGCGTCCCTCAAGGCGGGCGAGCGCGGCACCGAGGCAGAAGTGCGCGCCGACACCGAAGGTCACGTGTTGGCTGATGGAGCGGTGGATGTCGAAGCGGTCAGGGTCGGTGAACTGACGCTCGTCGCGGTTGGCCGACGACAGCATGAGCAGCAGCGCGCTTCCGGCCGGGACCGTCTGTCCGTGGTACTCGACGTCCTCGGTGACATAGCGTGCGACGTGCGGGCCGGGCGGCTCGAAGCGCAGCAGCTCCTCGATCGCGTTCGGAATGAGTGAGCGGTCGGAGACGATCTGCCGGCGCTGGTCGGGATGTTCGGCGAGGACCTTGCCAAGCCAGCCGAACAGGTTGCCCGTGGTCTCGACCCCGGCACCCGCGATCACGGCGAGGAAGATCAGGATTTCTTCTTTGGTCAGCCGCCGGGTGGTACCCGCGACGTCCTCGAACTCGACGTTGAGCAGGTCGGTGATGAGGTCGTCAGAGGGATTTTTTTCCCGCCAGGCGAGGTAGTCGGCGTAGAAGTCGCCGTCGAAGTATTTGTCCTTGGTGACCGTCAGCGGCTTGCCCCGCTCGTTGCGCAGCCCGCGCTGCGCGTGGTCGCGCACCGTCGGCTGTTCCGCGTCGGGGATGCCGACGAGCATGCCGATCGCGCGCATCGGCAGTTCATCACCGAGGTCGGCCACGAAGTCGAACCGGTCGGATCCCACGAGGGGCTCCAGGCAGGCGACACAGAAGGCTCGGATCTTGTCCTCGAGCGCCTTCATCTTTCGCGGAGTGAAGGCGCGGGACACCAGGACGCGGTGCACCGTGTGCAGCGGCGGATCCTCGTTGATGAAAACTCCGGATGGCATGACGGGGTCGGCCTTGATGACCTCGAGGATGTCTCCCTTCGCAGAGCTGAGGTGCTTCAGATCCTTCAGGGCAGCCCCAACGTCAGTGAAGCGGCTCAGGCCCCAGAAATCGAGGCGGTCGTTGTAGTAGAGCGGCTCCTCGTCCCGCAGCCGCCGGTAGGTGGGGTACGGGTCGACATCAATGTCGACGTCGTACGGATCATAGTAAAGATCACTCTTGGTCATCGCCCCTCCTTGCGCGGCCTATACAGATGTATAACACTGTGCCGTACATCCGTACAGGGGTTGCGGGGTGGCCCAGCTGTTATCCGACGGCCAGCGGTCGTGCCACGCGAACGGAGGAGCAGTCGAATCGGGCGACGGTCATGACCGGGAACGCGTCCGCGCTTGCCTGCCGATCGGCAAGCACCAGGCAGGCCAGGTGCGACAGACGATGCGCTACTTGACCTGGACGGCCCGCGAGGCGAGGAGCCGCGGTCCTATCCCAGGCCGCTGCGAGATCACAACAAAGACGACAGCGCCCGGCAGGCATCACCCTGCCGGGCTGACGACTCTGGGGGCAGAACAGCATGTGGAAGTCACTGCACTCGATCGACCGATCGTCACGAGATCGGAGACGACGCCGCTCGGCAGGCGCACTCTTAGCCGCACCCATGGCCATGCTCATGTTCGCCACCGCATGCGGGTCCGACGACTCCGGAACCTCCCCATCGGTGGACCCCGCGGCGAACGCCGACGCACTCGGACCGGTAGCACAGGCCACGGGCGCTCCCGTCAAGATTGGAGTGATCTCTGACGGGCGGTCCGCCGCGATCGACAACTCCATCCAGTTCGACGTTGCCGAAGCCACTGCCAGCTACCTCAATGAGCGCCGCTCGGGCATCGGCGGTCGACCCATCGAACTGGTGGAGTGCGAGACGCTGGCGGATCCGGCCAAGGGTGCCGACTGCGCGAACCAGATGATCGAAGAAGATGTGGTGGCCGTAACCGTCGCCGAGTCAGGCGTCGCCGAGAGCGTGTGGCAACCGTTGGCGGACGCGAACACACCGGTGATGTTCTTCGCCGCAGGAAGCCCAGCGCTCCTGGCTGACACGGGATCGACCTTCGCCCTGAGCGATCCGACGTTCGCGGTGCTTCAGCTACCGATCGATCTCGCGAAGGACAAGGGCATCAGGAAGGTCACCGCCGTCGTGATCGACGTGCCCGCGGCGCTCGACATCCAGCAGAACGTCGCACCCAAGGTGTTCGAGGAGGCGGGCCTCGACTACGAACTCGTACGAGTGCCACCTGGCACCGCCGACATGACACCGCAGATGCAGCGTGCCGTCGACGGAGACCCCAGGCTCGTGTTCGTCGTGGGGAACGACTCCTTCTGCATCAGCGCGCTCAACGGGCTGAAGGCGGTCGGGTACGACGGCCAGATCAGCGCCATCTCGCAGTGCATCACAGACGCGACCCGCAAAGCCGTCCCCACGGACGTGCTCGCTGAGATGGTTGTCGCCGCCCTCGCACCGGCCGGCGGAACCGATCCGTCCGCCGTCCTCTACCAGGCCGCGATGGAAACCTACGGAAGGAACATCGACATCGACTCGACGACCGGCAGGAGCATGTTCATGACCCTCGCCGGTCTCCAGGCGGCGCTGCAGGGCATCTCAGGCGACATCACCCCGGACACGGTGATCTCCACCATCAAGGCGATGCCGGAGACGGAGCTGCCGGGCGCGGCAGGGTTGCGGTTCCGGTGCAACGGAAAGGCCAGCCCTCAATCTCCGGCGGCCTGCGTGCGGGGTGGGCTGTCCACCACATTGGATGACCAGGGTCGGCCCACCGTTTTCGAGGTACGCGGGGCTTCGCCGATCCCGAACTGAACGGTAACAACCTCGACCGGCCGGCGCGCCGGCCGGTCGAGGTTGTTACGGACATGCCGTCCGCCGATCTACGGGTCCTTGGCGAGCTGCTGCCTGAAGCCTGCCATGGGGATGCCCCGTGGGAGCAACCGGAGCGGTGCCGGTGCCGAACCATGTCTGTTGCTGGAGTGACCGGTACAGCAGGAAGTGATGGTACCGATCGACGTAGGCACGTGGGGGAACAGCTTGTTATGAGCGGGGGGACGGTCCGCGGGGAATATCGCGGAAGGCGCGGTCACGATCGAGGGAGGGTTCACGAGGCATGCCGAGCACACGCTCGCTGATGACGTTGCGGGCCATCTCGGTGGTGCCGCCGCCTATACAGGCGGTCTGCCGCACGAGGAAATCGATGCCGCGGCCCGCCACCGCGCCGTCGTCGTCCGTCCAGGCCACCCCGGCGCCACCCGCAAGATCGAAAGCGATCGTCATCGTCCGGGCCATCGCGACCCCGTGGAAGAGCCGTCCGACGGCCGCGGCCTGGTCGGGCATCCGCCCGATCGTCATGCCCCGGGCGATCCGCTGCTGCAGGGCCTGCTCGACAACCTCGAGCATGCGCCCCTCACCGATGAGGTCACGCGCGCCGGGGTCGGGAAGCCGCCCGGCGTCCCGGGCGACGTCGACGAGGAGCGCGGCGTCCACGCCGGTCTGGCTCCAGCCGGCCGGAACCGTGACGTACGGCGAGTTGTACAGCATTCGTTCGTGGAACATCCAGCGGGTGCCCACCGTCCAGCCGCCGTCGATCGCGCCGATCCGGTCGGAGTCGGGTACCCGGACGTCGGTGAGGAACTCCTGGCAGAACTCCCGGTTGCCATTGATCATTTCGATTCGATGCACCTGGACGCCCTCGCCGCGTAGCGGGAGGAGGAACACCGTCAGTCCGCGGTGCTTGGGCACGTCCCAGTCGGTGCGGGCCAGACACAGCGCCCAGTCCGCCAGCCAGGCGCCACTCGTCCAGATCTTGGATCCGTTGATGATCCAGTCGTCGCCGTCCCGCACGGCACTGGTCAGCGCGGAGGCGACGTCCGACCCGCCGCTGGGCTCGGACAGCAGCTGCATCCAGATCTCCTCGCCCTTGAGGATGGCGGGCAGGTGCCGCTGCTTCTGCTCTTCGGTGCCGAACTCGAGCAGCACCGCCGCGCACGGCGCGAACGTCGGCGCCTGGATCTCGACCGGGCACTCGTACCCGGTGATCTCCTCGTTGAAGGCCCGCTGGTGGGCCGGGGTCAAACCTTGCCCGCTGTATTCTCGCGGGAAGCAGATCCCCGCGAATCCGGCGTCGAACAGAATCCGCTGAATTTCTCGTTCCCGAGCCATCACGGCTAATGCTTCCCCGTCGCCGATCACGTTGGCGGCCAGGCCGGAGATCTCGTTCGGCTCGACGGGACGCAGGTTGGCCCGGATCCAGGCGCGGGCCCGGAGCCGGAAGTCATCGATGGTCTCGAAATCATCCTTGGTCATGCCTACTCTTCCCACGATTCAAGGCGGCGGCCAGGCCGGCACCTTCGTCTCCAGGTACTGTTCGAAACCCGCGACCCCATTCTGCCGCTCGAGGCCGCTGTTCTTGTAGCCACCTAACGGCGGATCGACGCCAAAGGGTTCCCGTCGCATCGCCGAGGGTGATCTACCGTGACTGCCGAACCGAAGATTTTTTCTTGACGGTGGCCATCGAGTTTTCGACGTTGGTGGGAAAACCTCATTACCCTTCCATGGGGAGCGGAATAACGCCGGAAACCACGCTGAAGTTCGACAAAAGATGCAGAAGAAATTTTCATCAGACACCCGCGAGGGCGTCAGTTACATGTCCGATTCCCGGCTCGCCGTGTTCTCGGGCCCCGTCCGGGGTTCGACCTTGTCCAGGTAGCGCTCGACAAAATTGATCGTCTCCGCGTGAGACGTCGACATGCCGACCGACTGCTCCATGATAACCATCCGTGGGCTACTGGTCACCAAAAAGACGAGTACCTCAGCCGGGATCTTGTCCAGCGGAACCGTGTAGTCGTTCGACGATCTCGACAGCGCCTCAAGCGCCAACTCGCGAACCTTCTCACCGACGGCGGCGATCTCAGCCCGGATTTTTTTGCGGTGGTTCGCCAGGGCCGTGAGCTCCGTTATCAGGGCGCCGGCGGTCCAGTTGTTCGAGAACTCCCAGAGCGCTCGCAGGGGATGATCCGTCCGGAGCGCCTCGACCAACATCCCCAAGGTCTGTTCTGTCCGACGCCGAACCAGGGCAAGAAAAAGATCGTCCAGCGTCGGGAAATAGTACTGCACCAATCCGGATGCCACCCCGGCCCGGGATGCCACCCCGCGGTACGTCACCGCCGCGTACCCCTCGCTGAGCATGAGCTTCTCGGCAGTGTCCAACAACGCCGCGCGTGTCTTCGACGTTTCCGTACCAACCCGGCGGGGCGTCGTCATCTGGGCCTTCCAGGGCAGTGTCACAGGGTGGCGCACCCGACGCGCGCCGCCCAGCGTCGACCTCGACTGTCCGTGGTCGTCAAACTTCTGGTGCCTCTCTACCAGAACCGAGTCATCGACGACAGTGGGCCGGGTCTTCCGAAGGCGGCTGACCCGGCACCGGGACGGACCGCCGTGTCGGGTGGGCAGAGGTCGAGCGGTCCTGGAGCGCTGCCACGGGGACACAACTCGACGTTGGTCGGGCCCGGATCGGACCGGTCCCTGTTCTCGTTGGACCAGCCCATCCACGGCTGCACTGGCGTCGCACCAGCGATGACCTCGCACGTGCCACCCCTGTAGGTCAGACCGCTTCTTCATGAACGGCTTCCTTGTCGGGCATGTGGCGCTGATCAGCATAGGTCCCCAGCGGATACGCGAAGGCCTCAGACCCCAGCTGGGCCAGGGCCGCCATGGACATAGAGGGTTTGGCCGGAGCAGAAACTGGCGGCGTCGGAGGCGAAGAACAGGACGGCGTTGCCGATCTCGTCGGGTTCCCCGAGGCGGCCCGAGGCGTTGGTCAGGCCGATCGCCTCCGGGTCGAGCCCATAGCGGGCGGCGTCGTCGGTCAGGGTGGCGGCCCGGACAGCTCCGACGGCGATGGCGTTGACCCGGATCCCCTTACCGGTCCAGGCGGCGGCCATGGAGCGGGTGAGGCTGTTGACCCCGGCCTTCGCCGCAGCATAAGGCGCGGCCTGTGGCATCGCGAGGAGGCTGGCGCCGGAGGAGATGTTCACGATCACTCCTCTGCCCTGCTGAAGCATCGGAATCGAGGCTGCCCGGGAGAGGAACCACACGCTGCCGAGGTTGAGCGCCAGGACCTGGTGCCACTCCTCCTCAGTCCATCGCCGGATCGACTTCGTCTCCGCACCGCCGGCGCAGTTGACGAGGATGTCGAGCCGCCCGAACTCTGCCACCGTGGTGTCGACGAGCTGCTGGCACTGCTGCGGGCTGGTCACGTCCGTCGGCAGCGCCAGCGCTCGGCGGCCCGCCGCCTGAACCTCCTTGACTGTGGCCTCCAGCGGCTCCACCCGGCGCCCGGCGAGCACAACGTCGACGCCGTACTCGGCGAGCGCGAGCGCCGCGCCCCGGCCGATACCCGTGCCCCCGCCGGTGATGACGGCGATCTGGCCCTTGAGCGCAAACCGATCGCTCATGTGACTGCTCCTCCATTGACAGCGATGACCTGACCGGTGAGGTAGCCGGCCTCCTCGGTGCACAGGAACGCGCAGACCGCGGCGATGTCGTCACCTGTGCCGAGCCGGCCGGCCGGGATCATCCGTGCCAGTGTCTCGGCTTTCGGTAGGTACTTCGCCTGCTGCATGCTGCGCAGCAGCGGCGTGTCGGCGGTGAACGGCGGGATCGTGTTCACCGTGATCCCCTTGGCGGCTAACTCGAGCGCGAGCGCTTTGGTAAGTGCGATGACGCCGCCCTTCGACGCCGCGTAGTGCGCCTGCCGGGCCGCACCGGTCTGGCCCGCCGCGGACGAGATGGTGACGATCCGGCCCCAGCCGGCAGCCACCATGTCCACGGCCGCCGCCTGCACACAGGTGAACGTCCCCGTCAGGTTGACCTCGATGGTCCGCAACCAGTCGTCGATAGTCAGGTCCACGAAAGGCACGAACCCGGAGACACCGGCGCTGGTCACAAGGATCCCGACCGGCCCGAGTTCGGCACGCACCGCGTCGAACGCCGTGGCGACCGAGGCCCGGTCGGCCACGTCCACCCCGACCGCTACTGCCTTAGTTCCCTGCGACCGCAGGCCGGCAGCCACCCGCTCGGCGGCGTCGACGTCCTGGTCAAGTACGCCCACGTCCCGCCCCTGCCGGGCGAGATGCTCACAGATCGACAGGCCCAACCCCGACGCACCGCCGGTCACAACAGCGACATGACTCAACTACGCCTCCTCATTTGCGTTCCCGCGGAGGCCCAGGGCCCGCGCCCCGCGGTCACGGGCCGGGGTTTCAAGATCCCCGGCTTTCCAGCAGCAGTAGCCCTGTACGTACGTACAGCGCGATGCTATACGTTTGTACGACAATGTCCAGAGGGAGCAGTGAGCCAGCCGGCGTCCTCACAGCTCAGGGATCGCCCGAGAGGAAGCCCACCGGCCGACACCAGCACAGCGCGCGGCCGATCCGACGTCGGCCGCCGTCGGATCAAAGAACAGGGAGCTCACAATGTCCGAAGCACCAGAGCAAGTCGATGGCGCCGTGGCCGTATCCCACATCGGCCTCTGCGTGTCCGACTTCGATCGATCGATCCGTTTTTACACGGAAGGGCTGGGGTTTCACCTCGCCGAGAAGTTCGACATCGGCGACTCTCTAGCCCAGCTAGCTGAAGTACCGCCGCCCATACGCTGCCGATCTCAGATGATCGTCAATGGCCAGACGAAGTTGGAATTACTCGACTGGAAGACGCCGAGGCCAGAGGGCGCGGCCCTGGTGACGCGGCGGCAGATCGGATTCACCCATCTGTCGGTCTACGTCAAGGATCTGACCGCGGCCGAGGCACGCCTGGTGGCGCTTGGCGCGACGCCGATCGAGTACACCCGAACTCATATTCCGATGCGCGGCGGCGCGATGGACGTGCTTTTCCTGGCAGACCCCGACGGAATCCGCATCGAACTGGTTCAGGTGACAAGCCCCGCTACAGATCTTGAATGGTCGGGGTCTGGCTACGGCGGTTCCGGGTCGATGATCAGCTCGGTCTGGCCGAGGAAGCCGGCGATCAGGTCGGGCCGGTACTGAACGCGCTTGAGCAGGGTCTTGATCGTGGTGGTGAGCTGGTCGACGGTGACCGGGAGTGTCTGATCAACGGCTCTGGTGCACATTCGGTGGTGACGGACGGTTAGCATTCGTGCGACCTGCCAGGCGTGGTGAAGCGCTTGGCAATACGGACATTCTGGGGCGTCGCCTCTGTGGTGACTGGCGGGTTCGACGCGC
>NZ_JBFLUG010000155.1:0-15550 GCF_041008525.1 Parafrankia sp. FMc2
CCCCCGTCCCTCGGCTCTGCATCAGCACCTCCTCGACATCCTCGATGTCGACCCGACCCGGCCACCTTGAACCGAAACCGGGCCGGTCAACGCATCGCAACCCCATGTGCGGAAGACAGGTCTAGCGGGCACCGGTTTGGACGAGACGCTCCATGTCCGGGCAGGGGACTTCGTAGGCTGCCTCCGATGACGGCAGGTTCGTACGCCGGCATAGTGAGCGCCGCTGATGTTACTGGCGGGTCACTTGTCCGCCCGGGCCGCCGGCTTCGGCACCTGCGCGCGACGCGGTCGCGGCCAGGTGCGAAACGCCACACGGTCCGGGTGGGGCCTGTCTCGGATGAAAGCGGTTGCCGCTATGAAGCTTCACGGATCCACCCGGGGCGCCTTATTCGGAGACGCCGGTCTGCCTGAAGGCGCCGGTTCATCTCAGGACGCCGGTGCCCGACCTCGGCGGATGCCCCGCTGGTTCCGGCGGACGACGACTGCCGTCGCCGCCGCCGCGGTGCTGTCGCTGACGGCCTGCCTGCCGCCCGGTGGCGGCGGTGGCCCCGGGCCCACGCCGACGCCGGTGCCCGGGCCGGCCGCGGACCTGTCGCAGGAGCTGACGGGTGGGAACGGCCCGTTCATCGGCACCGCGATCCCCGTGGACCTGCAGCAGGCGGGCTACGTCCAGCACGAGTACGCCGCGGCCGGTACCGCCACGTCGTACAAGCCGGTCGGCGCCCTGCGCGGGGACGGCAGGTGGAACTTCCAGACCGACGGGACCGCGCCCTACCGCACCCGGGTCCTGGTACGCCAGCCGGCGGACGCGGCGCGGTTCAGCGGCAAGATCGTCGTCGAGTGGCTCAACGTCAGCGGTGGCGTCGACGCCGACCCCGAGTGGGCGACCCTGCACGAGGAGATCATCCGATCCGGTGACATCTGGGTCGGCGTTTCGGCCCAGCGGCTCGGCATCCTCGGCGGGCAGATCCTCGTCCAGGTGCCCGCGCCGGGCGCGGAGAACGCCGGCAAGGGCCTGAAGACCATCGATCCGGCCCGCTACGGGTCCCTCGACCATCCTGGTGACGGCTTCGCGTTCGACATCTTCACCCAGGTCGCACGCAGCCTCCGCGACGGAGCCGGGATCGGCGGGCTGCAGCCGGAACACGTGATCGCCTCCGGGCAGTCGCAGTCGGCGTTCGCGATGGTGACCTACTACAACGGCGTCCAGCCGCTGACCGGCGTCTTCGACGGCTTCTACGTGCTCAGCCGGGGCGCGGCCGGCCTGCCGATCGTCGGCCCCGGGGAGAACGCGGACCTGGCCGGTGCGATCCTCGGCGGCACCACGACCACCTTCCGCACCGACGTTGTCGCGCCGGTGATGGACGTGCAGGCCGAATCCGACCTGACCAGCGTTCTCGGTTCCGCCAAGGCCCGACAGCCCGACAGCGACCGCTTCCGCCTGTGGGAGATCGCCGGTACCGCGCATGCCGACGCGCATCTGCTCGGCTCGTCCGGTGCCGCCATCGACTGCGGCGCGCCCATCAACGACGGTCCGCTGCACGTGGTCGCCAAGGCCGCGCTACGCGGCCTCACCAGCTGGCTCGACACCGGCACGCCGCCCAGCGCCGCGGCCCGCATCGACGTGGCGGACGGGCTCTTCCCGTCAGTCCGCCGCGACACCGACGCGATCGCCCTCGGGGGCCTGCGCACACCGCCCGTCGACGTTCCCGCCGTCGCGCTGTCCGGCGAACCGGGGCCGACGCTCTCCCCGATCTGCCTCCTGATCGGTTCGAGCAGGCCGCTGCCCGCCGCCCGACTCGCCGCGCTCTACCCATCACGGGCGGACTACGTGCAGCGCTACAACACCAGCGTGGACGCGGCGATCGCGGCGGGCTTCGTCCTCGCCGAGGACCGCGCCGCGCTCACCGGCTACGCCAGGCCGCAGCTCATCGCCGGCTGACCGAAGAGCGCCGCTGCCGGCGCAGGTACCCGCCGCGGTGCCTGCGCCGGCTCGCACCCGTCAGCCGGTCTTCGCCGGGTTCACGGATGACACGCTGCCGGGGTGGCAGACCCTGAAGGGTGCGCCGCTTCCGCCGGACTGCACGACGCGCCCTGACCAGAGCGGGGCGCAGGTGCCGGTGGTCAGTGCCCGCAGCGTCGTTCCGTCATCGACGCCGTTGTTGAAACACCAGTCGTAGTAGACGTAGGCCTCGTGGACCGACCCGCCCGCCGTCAGACGGAGCACGATCGCGGTGTCCCCCCACATGTCGTGCGCGCAGGTGTCCGGCGTGTCCGGTCCCCCGCCCGCCGGTGCGGCCCTGAGCGCCGCCAGCAGCGCGGTCGCCTCGGTCCCGCCGAGCCCGCGGGAGGCCAGCAGCCCGGGGCTGCCCACCGGGCTGTCCAGGCCGTAGTGGCAGACCGCGACGGTGTCCACGCCGTCGAGCCGGGCCACGTCGAACGGTGCGGGCGGGCGGACGAACCCGCCGGCCTGGACCGGCGAGCTGGCAGCGCAGCCGTGGTGGTCGACCTCGGCCCGACGGGCCGAGGCGATGATCCGACCGGCCTCCTCGAGGTGCGCGTCGTCCGTCAGGACGAACACCTTCGCCGCGCCGACCGTGCGGACGAGCCTGGTCCAGCCGTTCTCGCTGACCTGCCCGTCCGGCACCTCCTCGATCCCGCCTGCGGCGGGTGTGGCGGCGAACCAGACGTGCGGCGACCAGTGCTCGCGCGGCACGCCATCGCCATGCAGGTCCGGCTCCCGCCCACCGCCGGGGCAGGCGATCGTCCTCACGGCCTGGTGGGGGCCTCGGCTGTCGACATAGGGCCTGTCGGGGAACGCCGCCGGCCGGCCCTCGACCGCGGCGCACCAGTCGCCGCCCGGTGCCGGTGCGGGTTCCCAGGAAGCCGGAACCTCCACCACCACGTTCCGGAACGACTCCGACCGCCACCCCGAATCCGATGCCCCGGATGCCCCGCGTTCGCCGGGTGCCGCGGCTTCGGGCCCGCGCCCGCCCGGTGCAGCGCCGCCCGCCTGCCCGCAGGCCAACGCCACACTGCCGATGACCAGCGCCGTGGCCGGCGCCCACATCATCCCCCGCAGACCAGGCCGTCTGCCGCGGCGGGCGACATCGACCAGCCGGGCCACAGCAGGCCGACACGATATGCGGACCGGACGAGTTCCCATGGCGGTATCGACGCACAGTCGTGAGCGCCGGTTCCAGCGACTTCCAGAAACTTCGGGACGATCGGCCGCGCCAACCGCTGGCACGTACGCGGCACGCCGCCCGGGGCGAGGACCCGGCTGCCGCCCGACCATCCACCGGAAATCTGCTGTTGGTGCCGTGTTCCGAGAACTGTTGGCGAGCCGACAGCAGACGGAAGGGCCGACAGCAAGGACCGAGGCCAGGAACAGTGGAAACGGTTGCCGGCGACTACGCGACCTGGGGTCCCACAGTATTCTTCCGCTCTTCATAAAGCCGCAATCTTTTCTGGCACGCCGGGCGCAGGGCGACCGAAGAATACAGGGCGGCAGACCGATCAGACCGCCTGACACGTGCCGCGGTCGACCAGGAGGAAGGCAGTGCCGAAGAAGAGGAACCGGCTGAGGGTGTCGTTTGTCCTCGGCTGTACCGCAGCGCTAATCGGCTTCTTCGCCGGCGTCGCGCTGGCGGCTCCCCCGGCCGCGTTGCCCGCCAACGCGGACACCTTCGAGCAGACGTTCCAGCCGGCCTACGACTATGACACCGACGGTTGCTACTCCACCCCTGCGATCGGCCCCTCGGGAACCCTGAACGGCGGGCTCAACCCGTCCGGCGCGCTCAACGGACAGTGCCATGACGCGAGCGACCTCGACAACACGAACGGCTACTCCCGCTACACGTGCAACAACGGCTGGTGCGCGATCCTCTACGGCCTCTACTTCGAGAAGGACCAGGCGACGATCGGCGGCCACCGGCACGACTGGGAGCATGTCGTCGTGTGGGTGCAGAACAACCAGGCGCAGTACGTCTCCACCTCGGCGCACGGGAACTTCAACATCTACCCGAGCAGCCAGATCCGATGGGATGGCACGCACCCCAAAATCGTTTACCACAAGGACGGTGTGAGCACCCACTGCTTCCGGCCGGCGAACTCCAATGACGAGCCGCCGGAGAACGCCTACCACACCTGGCGGTACCCGCCCCTGGTCGGCTGGGGCGGCTATCCGAGCGGAATCCGGGACATTCTCGCTGCGGCCAACTGGGGCAGCGCCGTCTTCGGCCTGAAGGACGGCAACTTCAACAGCCACCTGGCGGCGGCCAAACCGGCCGGCATCCCCTTCGACCCCAACGCCTGACCGATCGCCCGCGCCGGGTCACCCCCACCGCACGTTCACCGCGGGTGACCTGGCGCGTTTCCCGGGCCTCCGGCCCGGCGGGAGGCAGGCACTGCGCCGGTCACCCGCGCCAGGGCGGGCGCAGTGGTCGAGGTCGCGCCCGCCCCTGTGCAGGGTTGGCGAACTCGAACCTGCCGACGACCGTCCGGCCGTCCTCGGCGTACACAGGTACCGAGATCGTTCCGCCGGCCGCGGCGAGGTCGTCGAGGTGGCGGTTCCAGGCGGCCGCCTCCTCGAGAGTGCTGACAGTGCCGCCGGTCGCCGCCTCGCACTCAGCGCGGTTCAGATAGCCGGTCCGCCCGTTCGTCGCCCGAGCGAGGTAGAGATCCGGCTCGTCGCCCGCCTCGTCGACGTCGCTCAACGATCCGTAGGTCTGTCCGGCCGCGTTGGTCGGCCACCGGCGGCCCATGGCACGCGGGCTCGGGCTACGCCGGCACGAGGTCGACGGTGAGCTCACTACCGGTGGCGGCCCGCACGTCGTCGACGGTCACACCGGGCGCCGTCTCGCGCAGGACGAGACCGGAGTCGGCGACGACGTCGATGACCGCCAGGTCGGTGATGATCCGGTGCGCGCACGCCCGGCCGGTCAGCGGCAGGGTGCACTCGTCCAGGATCTTGTGGCTGCCGTCGCGGGCGACGTGCTCCATCATCACGATCACGTGCCGGGCGCCGTGGACGAGGTCCATCGCCCCGCCCATGCCCTTGACCATCTTGCCGGGGATCATCCAGTTGGCGAGGTCGCCGGTGCGGGAGACCTGCATCGCGCCGAGCACCGCGACGTCGACGTGACCGCCGCGGATCATCGCGAACGACGAGGCCGAGTCGAAGAACGAGGCCCCGGGCAGAACCGTGACCGTCTCCTTGCCCGCGTTGATCAGGTCCGGGTCGACGGCGCTCTCGGCCGGGTACGGGCCGACGCCGAGGATGCCGTTCTCGCTGTGCAGCACCACGGTCACGCCGGCGGGCAGGTAGTTCGGAACCAGCGTCGGCAGACCGATGCCGAGGTTGACGTACTGGCCGCTCTCCAGCTCGCGGGCGACGCGAGCGGCAAGTTCGGTACGAGTCAGGGCCATGGTCAGCTCACCGTCCGCTTCTCGATCCGCTTCTCCGTCTCGGGGGCGTGCACGACCCGCTGGACGAAGATCCCGGGGGTGTGCACCTGGGCCGGGTCGAGCTCGCCGGGCTCGACCAGCTCCTCGACCTCGGCGATGGTCACCCGGCCGGCGGTCGCGCACAGCGGGTTGAAGTTCGCGGCGCTGGCGCGGTAGACGAGGTTGCCGTGCCGGTCGCCCTTCCAGGCGTGCACGAACGCGAAGTCGCAGACGATGCCACGCTCGAGGACGTAGGCGGCGCCGTCGAACTCCCGGGTCTCCTTCGGCGGCGAGGCGAGGGCGACCCCGCCCTTGCCGTCGTACAGCCAGGGCAGGCCGCCCTCGGCGACCTGGGTGCCGACACCGGCCGGGGTGTAGAACGCCGGGATGCCGGCGCCGCCGGCCCGCAGCCGCTCGGCCAGGGTGCCCTGCGGGACGAGCTCGACCTCCAGCTCGCCGGAGAGGAACTGGCGCTCGAACTCCTTGTTCTCACCGACGTAGGAGCCGGTCGTGCGACGGATCCGGCCCGCGCGCAGCAGCATGCCGAGGCCCCAGTCGTCGACCCCGCAGTTGTTGCTGACCGTCTCCAGGTCCTTGGGACCGGCCTCGAGGAGGGCACGGATGAGAGCACTCGGGATGCCACAGAGCCCGAAGCCGCCCACCGCCAGCGACGCCCCGTCAGGGACATCCGCCACAGCGAGCGCCGGGCTCGGAATCACCTTGTCCAACCTGTCCACCCCTCCATCGCGCTACGGCGCCGGTCCTCGTCCGCCCGCGGCAGGCCGTGGTGCCTGCGCGGGGTCCGCCCGCGGCCGGCGGGCAACAACCTTCGATCAGCATGGCCGGTTCGACCGGCAGAACCGGCCCGACCGGTGCGCTGGGAGCCACGCTGGGATCATGGCGCCGGGCCACGGCGCGCGGGGCCATGCGGCGCGGGCCCACGGGAGGAAGCCACGGAGGACTGCACGCCGGCCCCTTTCACGCGACGGTTCACGTTAGCAGAGACTCACATCGGCGCAGGCCCATCTCACCTGATCGGGCTCCGACTGCCCGGTGCCCGGCACCCGGGGCCTCCGCTGGACTGCGTCCAGGTTGCGGCGGTACGTTTGGCAATGTTCCGCCGGCTGATGAGAACGCGATTTCCGCGGCCCGCCGACCTGCGGCTCCCGACGTGAACCGTCCACGGCGGACCCCTCCGAGGCGACCTGGAGGCATCCGACTGATGCTGTCGAAGGCGAGATCCGCTCCGGAGGTCCCGGGGGCGGCCGGCAGCGGATTCCAGGCAGGCTTCCCGACGGGCCGCGCACCCGGGCACCGAAACGATCCGTCCGCGCGCGTCGGGCTCCCCCCGCGAGAACCGTCCTCTCCGCAGGGGCGCTCCCCCGCCCGCCCGGCTCTCGCCGCGGGCGGGCCTGCCCGGCTGAGTCACTCGTCCCCCTGACCACCGGCACCGGGCGAGGCCGGGCAGCGCCGGGCGCCACCAGCTCACCGCGGCGGGCTCGCCCCGGCCTCCAGCCCGATGACCTGCCCGCCACGGCCCGCTGGCAGGCTCCGCCCAGTGACAACGTCCCGCTCCGACCCGTCCCACCACCGTCATGAGGCCGTTCGCGGCTCGCGGCCGGAGCGACGGACCACGCCGGCAGCGGCCGGAGGGCGTCACCGGGCAGCACGGCGGGGTCACTCGGCCGCACACCCACGCAAGCAAGGACACAGACACGGCGGAGACTTCCGCCTTGACCAGGAGAGAGGCGACCGGATGCGACGCACGGTCTACGGTCCCGAACACGAAGCCTTCCGGGCGGCGGTCCGCACCTTTCTCGAGAAGGAGATCGGGGCTCACTACCGGGAGTGGGAGGAAGCCGGCCTCCCCCCGCGCGACTTCTACAACAAGGCCGGTGACCTCGGGATCCTCGGTCTCGGCATCCCGGAGGAGTACGGCGGCGGCGGCGCCGACTTCCTGTTCAACGCCGTCGTCACCGAGGAGGCCGCGCGGGCCGGCTACGCACTGGGCCCGCTGCGCATCCACGCCGACATCTCCGTCCCCTACTTCGTCGATCATGGCAACGACGAGCAGAAGGCGCGCTGGCTGCCAGGCCTGGCCAGCGGCGAGCTGGTCGCCGCCCTGGCACTGACGGAGCCGGGCGCCGGCTCGGACCTGGCCGGCCTGTCGACGACCGCGCACCGCGACGGCGACCACTACGTGGTCAACGGCTCGAAGACGTTCATCACCGGCGGGCTCAACGCCGACCTGTTCCTCACCGCGGTGAAGACGGACCCGACCCAGCGCCACGCCGGGCTGTCGCTGCTGGTCATCCCCGGTGACCTGGCGGGTGTGAGCCGTGGCGCCCCGCTGCACAAGATCGGCCTGCACATCCAGGAAGCGGTCGAGATCTTCTTCGACGACGTCCGCGTGCCAGCCGAGTACCTGCTCGGCGAGGAGGGCCAGGGCTTCACCTACCTGACGTCCCACCTGGTGCAGGAGCGGCTCTCGATCGCGATCAACGCGCAGGGCGCGGCGGCGTCGATCATCGAGCAGACGGTGGAGTACGTCAACAGCCGCAAGGTGTTCGGCAAGACACTCAACACCTTCCAGAACACCAAGTTCGTGCTGGCCGGCTGCGCCACCGAAGTCGAGGCCGGGCAGGCGCTGCTGGACCAGGTGCTGCTCGCCCACGTGGCCGGCGAGGCCACCCCGGCCGACGCCGCGAAGGTCAAGCTGTTCTGCACGGAGATGCAGGGCCGGGTGATCGACGCCTGCCTGCAGCTGTTCGGCGGCTACGGCTACATCAACGAGTACCCGGTGGCGCGGGCCTGGGCGGACGCGCGGGTCGGGCGGATCTACGGCGGCTCCAGCGAGGTCATGAAGACGATCATCGCGAAGTCCCTCGGACTGTGACGGCCGGAGTCTGACATGCCCGACCGCCACGATCACTGGATCGACGGCCACGCGGTGGCGCCGGCCGGCGGGGCGTACCTGCCGACGCTCGACCCGTCCACACGCGAGACCGGCGACGAGATCGCCGCCGGCTCGGCGCCGGACGTCGAGCGTGCCCTGACCGCCGCCGCGGCGGCGCAGCCGGCGTGGGCCCGCAGTTCCGGCGCGCAGCGCAGCGAGATCCTGCTGCGCGTCGCGGACGTGATGGACGCCCACACATCCGAGCTGATGGAGCTGGAACGGGCCGCCACCGGGAAGGTGCCCGGCCAGCTGCGGGTCGAGGTCGAGATGTCGTCGGCCTACTTCCGTTACTACGCGGGGGTTCTGCGGGCGCAGCACGGTCGCACGATCGACCTCGGCGGGGACAGCCACACCTACACCCGGCTGGAGCCGTACGGGATCATCGCGGTGATCACCCCGTGGAACCTTCCGCTGAACCAGGCCTGCCGGGCGCTGGCCCCGGCGCTGGCGGCCGGGAACGCGGTCGTCGCCAAGCCGTCGGAGCTGACGTCCGTCTCGACGGTGTACCTGGCCCGGCTCGCCACCGAGGCCGGGCTGCCGGACGGGCTGCTCAACGTGGTGACCGGCACCGGGCCGGAGGTGGGCACGCCGCTGGTCTCCGACGCCCGGGTCGGGCGGATCACCTTCACCGGTTCGGTCGCCACCGGGCGGCACCTGGCGCGGATCGCCGCCGACCGGCTGGTGCCGACCACCCTGGAGCTGGGGGGCAAGTCCCCGATCCTGGTGTTCGCCGACGCGGACCTCGAGCGGGCCGCCGCGGCGGCGGCCTCGTCGGTGGCGACGAACGCCGGTCAGGTCTGCTCGGCGACGACCCGGCTGCTCGTCGAGGCCCACGCCCACGACGAGCTGGTGGAGCGGGTCGTTGCCGCCGTCGAGAAGCTCACCCCGGGGGTCGACTTCGGCCCGATCATCACCGAGGCCCAGTACCGCAAGGTGCTGGACTTCTTCGCGGCGACGCGGGCGACCGGCGTGGAGCCGGTGACCGGCGGCGGGCCCTACGAGGACGGCCCCGGCGCGCGCGGATTCTACATCCGTCCCACCATCTACGCCGGGGTGGCGCCGCACCTGCCGGTCGCCCGCGAGGAGATCTTCGGCCCGGTCCTCGTCACGATGCCGTTCGACGGCGAGGACGAGGCGCTCGCGCTCGCCAACGACTCCGAGTACGGCCTGGTCGGCAGTGTGTGGAGCGGGGACGTCGCCCGCGGCCTGCGGCTCGCCGAGGGCATCGACGCCGGCCAGGTCGCGGTGAACGGTGGTCCGATGACCATCGAGACGCCGTTCGGTGGTTACAAGGCCAGCGGCTACGGGCGGGAGAAGGGCATCGAGGCGCTACACGAGTACGCCCGGGTGAAGACCGTCAGCCTGTCCCTCCGCTGACGCCCTCGGGGCTCGTTATCTGACACGCATGGCTCCCACCGGCACGGATCTGACACGCGCGGATCCGTGCCGCGCGGATCCGACCTGCACGGAGAGGACCACCACAACCATGGAACAGAGCGAGCAGCTCCAGGCCGCCTACGCACTGCGCCGGGCCATGCTGGGCGACGCCTACGTGGACAGCGCGACCAGCGACACCGACGAGGTCAGCCAGCAGTTCCAGGACCACATCACCGCGCAGGCGTGGGGCGTCTGGACGCGGGAGGGCGTGTTGTCCACCCGCGACCGCAGCCTGCTGGTCATGGCGATGACGGCCGCGCTGGGCCGGATGGAGGAGTTCCGGCTGCACGCGAGCTGCTCGCCGCGCACCGGGGTGAGCGACGCGGAGATCGACGAGCTGCTGTTCCAGGTGGCGGCCTACTGTGGCGCGCCGGCCGCGATCTCCGCGCGGCGCGCGGTCCGGGCCGTGCGGGCGGAACGCGACGGGGCATGACGATGACGGACGTGACCTCGCCGAGCGTCGGGTTCATCGGGCTGGGGAACATGGGCGGGGCGCTCGCGGCGAACGTGGCCGCCACCGGCGTCGAGCTGGTCGTGCACGACGCCGCCGGGCCGGGCCGGGCGCCGGCCGGCACGGTCTTCGCCGACGACGTGGCCGCGGTCGCGCGGGCCGCCGACGTCGTGGTGCTGAGCCTGCCCGACGGCACCGTGTCGGAGGCGGTCGCCCGGCAGCTCGCCGCGGCCGACGAGCGGCGGGTCACCCAGGTCGTCGACACCTCGACGATCGGGGTGACCGCCGCCGGGCGCATCACCGAACTCCTCGCCGCCCGCGGGATCGGGTACGTCGACGCTCCGGTCTCCGGTGGCGTGGCCGGGGCTCGCGCCCGGACTCTGACAGTGATGTACGCGGGCACGGACGAGGCGTGCGCGCGGGTGGAGCCGGTCCTGGCGGCGCTGTCGGACCGCCGCCGCCGTGTCGGTGACCGGCCGGGGCTGGCCCAGGCGCTGAAGCTGGCGAACAACTTCCTCGCCGCGGTCGCGCTCGCGGCCACCAGTGAGGCTGTCGCGTTCGGTACCGAGGCCGGTCTGGACATGGCGACCATGCTGGACGTCCTGAACACGGCGAGCGGGCAGAACAACGCGACCGCGGAGAAGTTCCCCCGCCAGGTCGTCACCGGCACCTACGCCGCCGGTTTCGCGAACTCGCTGATGGCGAAGGATCTGCGGCTCTACCTCGGCGAGGTGCGGGAACGGGGTGGGCCGACGTCGCTCGGCACCGTCACCTCCTCGCTGTGGGAGGCGTTCGCGGCCGCGGAACCCGGCGTCGACTTCACCAGGATCTATCCGTTCGTGCGGGGCTCCTGACACCTCTCCGGGGCGCCTGCGCCCTCCGGTACCCCTGCGGGGCGCCTCCTGACACGCCCTGGGGGCGCGGCCGGGAGGCGCCCCGTTCACGTGTCGGAGCCGCGGTAGAGCCGCGGTGACGCCGCGACGGGGTCGTGGTGGCGCCCTGGTGGAGCCGTGCTGGAAACGCGGCGGCCCGAGCTCCGGAGAGCGCCTCCACAGGTTCTTGAGAGCGGTCGGACAGGTTCCAGAGAGCGCCTCGGCACCTTCGCGGGACAAGGTATGACATCCTCCTCTCCATGACAGGGAGCATCCCTCTCCTGCCTGGAGAACTGGCGACCCCTGGGGAGGTGTCGCGGCGCCGGGGCGCCGCCGGTGGAAGTCGTCACCCGGGGCTGCGGCCACGGCCGAAGGGTCGGAAACGGCCCACCTCGGCCCGGCGCCTCCGCCCCGCCGAAGGCGCCGGACGTTGACGCGGACGCCCCTCTCGTGGAAATCTTATTATCGACCGCGAGAACGTAGTTCTCACCAGAGCGAGGGGAGGCTGGACGGCTGTGTGTGTTCCGTTCCGCCCACCGTCGCCACCGGTCGACTCGAGGACCACGTCGACGGCCGCCAGGGGATGGATCCGCCGCACACCGTCGGTGCCTGTCGCCTGCTCGCCACGGCCCGCACCAGTACCGGCATAGAGCTCGAACACGAGAGGTAGACCTGTGCCCCACTTCACCAAGCCCCCGGCGGGGAGCTGGACCGAGAACTATCCCGAGCTCGGTACAGCGCCCGTCGACTACACCGACTCGATCGACCCCGAGTACTACGAGAAGGAGCGCCAGGCGATCTTCCGGCGCACCTGGCTCAACGTCGGCCGGATCAACCGCCTCCCCCGCACCGGCAGCTACTTCACCAAGGAGCTGCCCTCCGCCGGGACGTCCCTTGTCATCGTCAAGGGCGGCGACGGCAAGGTCCGCGCCTTCCACAACGTCTGCCGCCACCGCGGCAACAAGCTCGTCTGGGACGACTTCCCCGGCGAGGAGACCGAGGGCACCTGCCGGCAGTTCATCTGCAAGTACCACGCCTGGCGGTACGACCTCACCGGCAAGCTCACCTTCGTCCAGCAGGAGGGTGAGTTCTTCGACCTGGACAAGGACCAGTACGGCCTCAAGGAGGTCGCCTGCGACGTCTGGGAAGGCTTCATCTTCGTCAACCTGGACCCGCAGGAGACCCTCACCGAGTACCTCGGTGACATGGTCAAGGGCCTGGAGGGCTACCCCTTCTCGGAGCTGACCGAGGTCTACTCCTACAAGGCCGAGATCGGCGCCAACTGGAAGCTGTTCATCGACGCCTTCGCGGAGTTCTACCACGCTCCGATCCTGCACCAGAAGCAGGCTGTCAAGGGCGAGGCCGAGAAGCTGATCGGCTACGGCTTCGAGGCGCTGCACTACGAACTCTTCAGCCCGCACTCGATGGTCTCCTCCTGGGGCGGCATGGCCCCGCCGAAGGACCCGTCGATGGTCAAGCCGATCGAGCGTGTCCTGCGCAGCGGCCTGTTCGGCCCGTGGGACACCCCCGACGTCGACGGCCTCGAGGTCAAGGACCTGCCCGCCGGCATCAACCCGACCAAGCACCGGTCGTGGGGCACCGACTCGTTCGAGATCTTCCCGAACTTCACGCTGCTGTTCTGGAAGCCGGGCTGGTACCTGACCTACCACTACTGGCCGACCGCGGTGAACAAGCACACGTTCGAGGCGAGCCTGTACTTCGCGCCGCCGAAGAACGCCCGCGAGCGCCTCGCGCAGGAACTGGCCGCGGTCACCTTCAAGGAGTACGCGTTGCAGGACGCGAACACCCTGGAGGCCACCCAGACCATGGTCGCCACCCGGACCGTCACCGACTTCCCGCTGTGCGACCAGGAGATCCTGCTCCGGCACCTGCACAAGACCGTCGCCGACCGAGTCAAGGAGTTCAGCGATGCCGCTGCCGTCTGAGTTCGCCGACCTGGCGCCATACCAGGCCTGGGCCCTGGCCACCGAGCCCGAGCGCTACGCGCTGCGGCTGGCCTCCAGCATGGACGACATGCAGGCCTTCTACGACGCGGCCTTCGCCCGGCTCGAGGACGCGATCACCTACCTCGACAAGTTCCCGCTCGATGACCTGCCCGAGGACGCCCGCGCCCTCATGCACCTGATGCAGTCCCTGGTCATGGTGTCCTTCCCGGTCGAGGTCTGGAAGCAGCCGAGGGTTCCCGACAGCGGCGCCGCCTACCTGGACGTGATCGTCGAGCCCGTCGTCTGACGGTGCTCACGCTCAGGGCTGCCGGGCTTGTCGACGTCGACCTCGGCGAGGTCGTCAGGCCCGGCATCGTCAAGGTCGACGGCGAGCGGATCGTCGGGGTCGGCGGCCCCGTCGAGGGCGAGGTCGTCGACCTTGGCGACCTGGTCCTCCTGCCCGGCCTGATGGACATGGAGGTCAACCTCCTGGTCGGCGGCCGCGGGGAGCACCCCGTGGTCTCGCAGGTGCGGGACGACCCGCCGCTGCGGATGCTGCGCGCCGTGGAGAACGCCCGCAGGACCCTGCGGGCGGGCTTCACGACCGTGCGCAACCTCGGTCTGCTGGTGAAGACCGGCGGCTACCTGCTCGACGTCGCGCTGAGCAAAGCCATCGACGCAGGCTGGGTGGACGGCCCACGGGTGGTTCCGGCCGGGCACTCGATCACCCCGACCGGCGGCCACCAGGACCCGACGATGTTCGGGTCGTACGCACCGCACGTTCTCGACCTGACGGTCGAGGAGGGCATCGCCAACGGGGTCGGCGAGGTCCGCCGGGCGGCCCGCTACCAGATCAGGCACGGCGCCCAGCTGCTCAAGGTGTGCGTGTCGGGCGGGGTCCTGTCGCACACCGGCATGCCCGGTGCGCAGCACTACTCGGCCGAGGAGCTGCGTGCCGTCGCCGACGAGGCGCACCGACGGAGCCTGCGGGTCGCCGCGCACGCGCACGGCGCCGAGGCGGTGCGCTCCGCCGTGCTGGCCGGCATCGACTGCATCGAGCACGGTTTCCTCATCGACGACGAGGCGATCGCGCTGATGGTGAAACACGGGACGTTCCTGGTGGCGACCCAGGCCCTCACCGAGGCCATGGACATCTCCCGCGCCGCGCCCGCGCTGCGGGAGAAGGCCGCTCTGATCTTCCCCCGGGCCCGCGCCTCCGTCCGGGACGCCATCGACGCCGGGGTGAAGATAGCCGTCGGCACCGACGCCCCGGGCATCCCGCACGGCAGGAACGCGCTCGAACTGGTAACACTGGTCGAACGCGGCATGACGCCGATCGGCGCCATCCGGGCAGCAACCACCACCTCGGCCGAGCTGCTCGATGTCACCGACCGGGGCCGGCTGGCCGAAGGCCTGCTGGCGGACATCATCGCCGTGCCCGGTGATCCGCTGCAGGACATCTCAGTGCTGCAGAACGTGAAGTTCGTGATGAAGGGTGGCAGGACCTTTGTCCACTGACGATGTCATCGAGATCCAGCAGCTGCTGGCCAAGTACGCGGTGACCATCACCAAGGGCGATGTCGAGGGGCTGTTGTCGGTCTTCACCCCCGACGGCACCTACAGCGCCTTCGGCGACATCTTCACCCTCGACCTGTTCCCCAAGATGGTCGCGGCCGCCCCCAAGGGCCTGTTCCTGACCGGGACGGCGCTCCTCGAGATCGACGGGGACAACGCGTCCGGCACCCAGCCGCTCTGCTTCATCGAGCACTCCAAGCACGACATGCGGATCGGCTACTACTCGGACACCTACCAGCGCACGGCGGACGGCTGGCGTCTGCGCACGCGGAAGATGACGTTCATCCGCCGCAGCGGAGCCCACGACTCGGGCCGTCCGCACGCGTACGAACCGACTCCGTGAACATCGAGGAATTCCGGTCGGGCGTCCGGGAATGGCTTGCGCAGCATGACCTGACCCCGGGGCCCGACCACTCCCTCGACGGCCAGGTGGCGCAGCTCGCCCGGGTCCGCCGGGAGCTGTACGACGCCGGGTGGATGCGGTACGGCTGGCCCGCCGAGGTCGGGGGGCTCGGTGGCCCGGCGGTGCTGCGCGCGGTGCTCGGCGAGGAGGTCGCCACCCGCGACCTGGCCGAGCCGGGCATCTACTCGATGATCGAGGTCCTGGCACCGACCATGATCTCGTACGCGCCGCCGGCGCTCGCCGCCGAGATGGTGCCGCTGCTGCTGTCCGGCGCCGAGCAGTGGTGCCAGGGCTTCTCCGAGCCCGGCTCGGGCAGTGACCTCGCCTCGCTCTCCACCCGGGCCGAGCCGCGCGGCGACGACTGGGTGATCAACGGGCAGAAGGTGTGGACGAGCCTGGCCCAGTACTCCCAGCGCTGCGTGCTGCTCACCCGCACCGCGCCGGGCCACGGCGGCATCACGG
>NZ_JBFLUG010000156.1:0-15527 GCF_041008525.1 Parafrankia sp. FMc2
GGTTGGGGTCGTATGCGACGCAGATGGCGCTGCGGGGTGGGGCGTTGCCGGTGTGTGTGGTGTCGTCGCCGGAGAAGGCGGAGATCTGTCGGTCGTTGGGTGCGGAGCTGGTGATCGATCGGGCGGCGGAGGGGTATCGGTTCTGGTCGGACGATCGGACGCAGGATCCGCGGGAGTGGAAGCGGTTCGGGGCGCGGATCCGGGAGCTGACGGGGGGCGAGGATCCGGACATCGTGTTCGAGCATCCGGGGCGGGAGACGTTCGGGGCGTCGGTGTTCGTGGCGCGGCGTGGGGGGACGGTGGTGACGTGTGCGTCGACGAGTGGGTTTCTGCATGAGTACGACAACCGGTATCTGTGGATGAATCTGAAGAGGATTATCGGGACGCATTTTGCGAACTATCGGGAGGCGTGGGAGGCGAACCGGTTGGTGGCGCGGGGGTTGATCCATCCGACGTTGTCGCGGGTGTATCCGTTGGAGGAGACGGGGCAGGCGGCGTTTGATGTGCACCGCAACGCGCATCAGGGGAAGGTCGGTGTGCTGTGCCTGGCGCCGGAGGAGGGGTTGGGTGTGCGGGATGAGCAGATGCGGGCTCGTCACCTCACCGCCATCAACCGCTTCCGCGGCGTGTAGCGCCTGACGGGAGGGACCCGCACCGGCACCGGCCGGGTGTGCGGCGGCCTGGCCGGCGCCCCGCCGCGGAGCTGGTAACCTGCCGGTTGAGGAGGACTGTTGCGGTGTCGGCAGAAATCACCCGACCCGCGTCGGGCGGCGGAGTGTCGGGTGGCAGCGCCTCGGGTGGCAGCGCCTCGGGTGGCAGCGCCTCGGGCGGTGGTGAGGCTCCCGCCGAGCCGGGCAGGCCTCGACCTCAGGGGCAGGGGCGGGCCCGGGTGGGTGCGCGTTCCTCCCGGCGCGAGGAACTGTTGCACGCGGCGGCCGTCCTGTTCGCCGAGCGGGGCTTCCGCGGGGTGGGTATCGAGCAGATCGGCGCCGCTGTCGGCATCAGCGGCCCGGGTATCTACCGCCACTTCCCGAGCAAGGACGCGATGCTCGTCGAGCTGCTCGTCGGCATCAGCAGGTACCTGCTGGAGAACGCCCGCGACGCCCGCCAGGCCGGGGAGAACTCGGCACAGGCCCTCGACCGCCTCGTCCGCGGCCACGTCGAGTTCGCCCTCGACCATCCTGAGCTGATCGTCATCCACGACCGTGACCTGTGGAGCCTGCCGGAGGAGGCGGCCCGTGAGGTGCGCCGGCTGCAGCGGGCCTACACCGAGCAGTGGGTCGAGACCCTGCGCGAGGCGCGGCCGGAACTGGGCGCGGCGGCGGCCCGGGCCCGCGCGCACGCGCTGTTCGGGCTGATCAACTCCACCCCGCACAGCGCGAGTGACCTGGGTCGCCCGGAGATGGCCGCGATGCTGCACACGATGGCCCTCGGTGCGGCCCACAGCTGACCGCTGACCGCATCGCCCAGGAGATCCGGCCCACAGCCGCGCCCGTCCGGCCCCGCGAGACGCCCTCTCTTTCCCTCCCAAATCGGAATCTCAGTCCGGAAAACGAGGTTCCGGTATCGGGGGGTGGCACTCTTCCACACTGTGCACGCCATTCCGCCATCACAGTTCTTGCGCCGCGAACGAGGCTTCTCTACGTTGCCTGATGGGTGGCCGGTAGTGCGCGGAAGCAGGTCGGACGGGCGATGCAGCCCGCTGGGCAGTGCCGCCGGACGCAGAACGGCCCCCCGCGGCGTCGCCGGTGGGAGCACCGTGCGGCACCGGCCGCGCGGAGATGATCCGGGCGCGGGCCCCGAGGGTGCCCTCGCGGCCCGACATCGGTGATGAGGAGTGGACTGCAGATGCCCCAGGGAAATGAGACCGGCCCGCTGACCGTCGCGGTGGTCGGGTCCGGACCGTCCGGCTTCTACGCGGCGGCCTCGTTGCTGGAGCAGAGCGACGTGCCGGTCCGAGTGGATATGTACGAGCGGCTCGCGACGCCGTGGGGCCTGGTGCGCTCCGGTGTCGCCCCGGACCACCCGAAGATCAAGGCCGTGTCCAGTGTGTACGCGGCGATCGCCGCCCACGAGAACTTCCGCTTCTTCGGCAACGTCGACATCGGCTCGACCGTCACCCGCGAGGAGCTGACCGAGCGCTACGACGCCGTGCTGTACGCGGTCGGCGCGCAGACCGACCGGCGGCTCGGCATCCCCGGTGAGGACCTGCCGGGCAGCGAGTCGGCGGTCGACTTCGTCGGCTGGTACAACGGCCACCCCGACTACGCCCACCTGAAGTTCGACCTGACCGGCGAGCGCGGTGTGGTGATCGGCGCCGGCAACGTCGCGCTGGACGTCGCCCGCATCCTGTGCTCCCCGCACGAGCGGCTGGCCCGCACCGACATCGCCGACCACGCGCTGGAGGCGCTGCGGGCCTGCGCGCTCAAGGAGGTCATGGTGGTCGGGCGCCGGGGTGCCGCCCAGGCCGCGTTCACGACCGCCGAGCTCAAGGAGCTGCCCGAGTTCACCGAGTCCGGGGTGGACGTCGACCCGGCCGAGGTCGCCGAGCAGCCCGGCGAGGACGCGCTGTCCCGCCTGGTCAAGCGCAACCTGACCATCATGCGCGGCTACGCGCAGAACCCGCTGCCGCCCGGCGAGCGCCGCGTCGCGCTGCGCTTCCAGCGCACCCCGCTGGAGATCCGCGGCGACGGCCGGGTCGAGGAGATCGTCTTCGCCCGCAACGCGCTGAAGGTCGGTGAGGACGGCTGGGTCAGTGCCATCGACACCGGCGAGCGCGAGACCGTCGCGACGAGCCTGGTCCTGCGGGCGGTCGGCTACAAGGGCCGGTCGATCGAGGGTCTGCCGTTCGACGACCGCCGCGGTGTGATCCCGAACGTCAACGGCCGGATCGACGGCGTGGAGCGCGAGTACGTGGCCGGCTGGATCAAGCGCGGGCCGACCGGCATCATCGGCACGAACAAGAAGTGCGCGGCGGAGAGCGTCGGCCGGCTGCTCGCCGACGTCGCCGACGGCTCGCTGCGCCGCCACGAGCGGGACGGCTCCCTCGACACCCTCGCCGACATCGAGGGCTGGCTGCGCAGCCGGCAGCCGCACCTGGTGACCGAGGCCGGGTGGCGGCTCATCGACGCCGCCGAACGGTCCACCGGCGAGCCGTCCGGGCGGCCGCGGGTCAAGCTGGTCCTCACCGAGGAGCTGCTCGACATCGCGCTGGAACGCCGGATCGCCTGACCGCGGTGCCCACGCGGCGGGGAGCGGCCGCGGACGCCGTCGTCGTGGGCGCCGGCGTCAACGGCCTCGTCGCGGCGAACCTGCTGGCCGACGCGGGCTGGGACGTCGTGGTCTGCGAGGCCGAGGACACACCGGGCGGTGCCTGCCGGTCGGCTGAGGTGGCCGCGCCCGGCTTCGGCACCGACCTGTTCAGCGCCTTCTACCCGTTCGCGGCCGGTTCCCCTGCGCTGCGCGGCCTGGCGCTGGAGGACCACGGCCTGCGGTGGTGCCACGCCCCGCTCGTGCTCGCCCACCCCACCGCGGACGGTCGGTGCGCGCTGCTGTCGACCGATCTCGCCGAGACGACGGACTCGCTCGCCGACTTCGCCGCACCGGACGCCGCGGCCTGGCAGGCGCAGGCCGACCTGTGGGGACGGATCCGTGAGCCGCTGCTCGAGGGGCTGCTCGCGGTGCCGTTCCCGCCGGTGCGGGCCGGTCTGCGGCTGGCCCGCACGCTCGGCACCGCCGACGCGCTGCGGTTCGCCCGGTTCGCCGTGCTCCCGGTCCGCCGCTTCGCCGCGGAGGAGTTCGCCGGCGCGGGCGCCGGGCTGCTGCTGGCGGGCTGCGCCCTGCACACCGATCTCGCCCCCGAGTCGGCCGGTTCGGCGCTGGTCGGCTGGCTGCTGGCGATGCTGGGCCAGGATGTCGGCTTCCCGGTCCCGCGGGGCGGCGCCGGCCGGCTCACCGGGGCGCTGGTCGACCGGCTGCGGGCCCGCGGCGGTGTCCTGCGGACGGGGACCCGGGTGGACGCGGTGGCCGTCAGCGCCGGCCGGGCCCGCGGGGTGCGGCTCGCCGACGGGACGCTGCTGGCCGCGCGCCGCGCGGTGCTCGCGGACGTCGACGCGGTCGCGCTCTACCGGAGCCTGGTCGCCGCCGAGCACCTGCCGCCGCGGCTGCTCACCGACCTGGGCCGCTTCCACTGGGACTCCGCCACCTTCAAGATCAACTGGGCGTTGGCGGGCCCGATCCCCTGGGCGGACCCGCGGGTGCGCCGGGCCGGCACCGTCCACCTCGGCGGCACCCTCGACGATCTGACGGCGATGTCCGCCCAGCTCGCCCGCGGCCTGATCCCGGCCGACCCGCTGCTCGTGCTCGGCCAGATGACCACCGCCGACCCCACCCGGTCGCCGGCGGGAACCGAGAGCGCCTGGGCCTACTTCCACCTGCCGCAGCGTCCGCGCGGCGACGCCGGCGCGGCGGGCGGCGCACCCGTCACCGGCCGCTGGGACGACGCCGACGTCGCCCGCCTGGTCGACCGGGTGGAACGCCGGCTGGAAGCGGCCGCACCCGGCTTCACCGCCCTGATCGCCGGCCGGGACGTCCAGTCACCCGCCCGGCTCGAGGCGATGGACCCGGCCCTGCGCGGCGGTGCGATCGGGGGCGGCACCGCCGGCCTGCACCAGCAGCTCGTCTTCCGCCCGGTGCCCGGCCTGGGCCGGCCCGAGACCCCGATCCCCGGCCTTTATCTGGCGTCGATGTCGGCCCACCCCGGCGGCGGCGCGCACGGCGGGCCGGGAGCGATGGCGGCCCGGGCCGCCCTGCGTGCCGCCGGGCCCACCGGTCCGCTGCGGCGCCGGGCGCTGGCCGCCGCGCACCGGCGGATCTACGCCGGCCCGAACGAGTCCCGCAGCGCCTCGGAGACCGTACGGGCGACCCGGCCGAACGCGGCGTCGTAGCGCAGCGACTCCGCCCGCGGGTAGTCGAACGGCACCGCGACCTCGGTGAGCAGCTGCCCGGACCGGGCGGAGAGCACCCCGACCCGGCTCGCCAGCGTCACCGCCTCGACCACCGAATGGGTCACGAACAGCCCGGCGAAGCCCTCCCGCAGGTGCAGCTGCTGCAGCTCGTCCCCGAGCCGCTGGCGGGTGATCTCGTCGAGTGCGCCGAACGGCTCGTCGAACAGGCACAGCGCCGGGCGGGCGGTCAGGGCCCGGGCGAGCGAGACCCGCATCCGCATGCCGCCGGACAGCGCCCGCGGCCGGTGGCGCTCGTAGCCGCGCAGGCCGGTGAGCGCGAGCGCGTCCGCCACCAGGGCGTCGCGCCGCGGGCGCGGGACGCCGTCGAGTTCGGCGAACAGCCCGACGTTCGCCGCGACCGTCCGCCAGGGCAGCAGGGTCGGGTCCTGAAAGATCAGGGCGGGGGAGCCCGGCCCGGCCAGCACCGTGCCGGACGTCGGCACGGCGAGCCCCGCCGCGATCCGCAGCAGGGTGGACTTGCCCGACCCGGAGGCGCCGATCAGCGCCACGATCTCCCGGTCCCCCACCTGCAGCGAGACGTCCCGCAGCACCGTGGAACCGTCGGGGAACGTCATCCCGGCCCGCTCGAACGCCAGCGCCGTGCCAGGCGGCGCCAGGCCCACCGGGCGGGACGGGGGCTGCGTCGTACGCCGGGTCCAGGGCCGCATGGGGTCATCATCCCGTCGTCCCGGGCGGCCCCATCACCCGGGCGCCCGGCGGCAACCAGGCCCGTGACCTGGGTATTTGACGAAAGTCGGAATGCCCAGTAGAAGCTTTCCGCCGTATGCGGACCGAGGTGCCGGCCACCACGCGGCGTGGGGAGGCCGGCGCTGTGGAAAAATTGCTTCGAGATGGAGCGTGGACGGTCTGCCGGTTCTCCGACAATCCGTTTCGACAAATCCGCTCCGGCGGATCCCGTGGCATCACGAGGACCGCGACGAGGAGGACAGCGTGCCGAACGGCGAGCCCATCGTGTACCGCATCATGTTGGGAGCCCGCCTGCGCCGCCTCCGTGAGAACACGGGCATCACCCGGGAGAGCGCCGGATATCAGATCCGCGCCTCCGACTCGAAGATCAGCCGGATGGAGCTCGGCCGGGTCGGTTTCAAGGAACGCGATGTCGCCGACCTGCTCACGCTCTACGGCGTCGTGACCGACACCGACCGCGCGCCGATTCTCGCGCTGGCCCGGGAGGCGAACCGTCCGGGCTGGTGGCGTGCGTTCGCCGACGTCGTGCCGAGCTGGTCCGAACCGTATCTCGGCCTGGAGACCGCCGCGGCGCTGATCCGCACCTATCACCTGCACCTCGTCCCCGACCTGCTCCAGACCGAGGAGTACGCCCGCGCGGTCATCCGCCAGACCAGCAGCCGGGGCATGCTGAGCGACGAGGTCGTCGACCGGATGGTCGCGATGCGGACGACCCGGCAGCGGCTGCTGCGCAGCCCGGACGCGCCGAAGCTGTGGGCGGTGGTCGACGAGGCCGCGCTGAGCCCGCGGATCGGCTCCATGGCCGTGCTGCGAGCCCAGCTGGCGCACCTGGCCGAGCTGGCCACGTCGCCGAACATCATCATCCAGGTGCTGCCCTCCGCCTATGGCGGGCACGTCTCGGCGGGCGGCACGTTCACGATCCTGCGCTTCACCGAACCCGAGGTGCCGGACGTCGTGCACATCGAGCACCAGAGCGGCACCGTCCACCTCGACCGGCCGGAGGACGTCGACCGCTACGAGGAACTGATGAACCGGATCGGCGTCGACAGCGTCACCCCGGACCGCACCCCCGCCTACCTGGCCCGGCTCGGCAGCCGGCTCGGCGTCTGAGCCGGTGGGCGACCGCCCTATCGGCCTGGCGACACCGGGCGGCCACCGTATGGCAGCAGGGCATTCCGCTCCGTAGGCTGGGGCCGCCCCGTCCGCAGCCTGGAGGTCGCCTTGCGACGCACCCCGTCCCGCACCGCCCTCGCCGCCGCCGCCGTGGCGACAGCCGCCAGCCTCGTCCTGGTCAGCGGCTGCGGATCCGACGACGACGAGGCGTCCGCCGCGGCGCCGACCGGCACTCCCGCTGCCTCCAGCGCCCCGACCGCCACCAGAGGTACCGGCAGCACCGGCAGCGGCGTGGACGTCGCCCTGCACGACGCGGGCGGCGCCGAGGTCGGCACCGTCACGCTCACCCCCGTCGACGGGGCGGTGCGGGTCGAGGGCCGCTTCCACGGCCTGCCGAGCGGCAGCTACCACGGCTTCCACATCCACCAGAAGCCGGTCTGCGACCCGAAGGCCGCCGACGGGGCGTTCAGCACCGCCGGCCCCCACTTCAACCCGGCCGGGACGGCGCACGGCGAGCACGCCGGTGACCTGCCCCCGCTGCTCGTCGACCGTGACGGCACCGCCCAGCTCACCGCCGAGACCGACCGGTTCACCCTCGACGAGCTGCGCAGCGGCGGAGTCGCACTGATCGTGCACGCGCAGCCCGACAACCTCGCGCACATCCCCGACCGTTACCGGGCCAGCGACGCGCCGTCGCCCGGCCCCGACGAGCGGACCGACGCGACCGGTGACGCCGGCGACCGCATCGCCTGCGGGGTGCTCGCGAAGGCCTGACGCCGCACCCGTGGTGCGCCACCCGTGGTCCTTGGTCCCCCGCCCGGGCGGACCAAGGCAGGGTGATTTCGACCCGTTTCCGGTGACACCGTGAGGTACGACACCGAGGGTGGGGAGGATCTCAATGTGGAGCCGTCCGACCGTGTTCACCGCTTTGGCGATGGACGTGAACGCCACCTACCTGGCCTGCGACGGGACCCGGGTTCCCGTGCTCGTCTCGCTGGGTTTCGACCCGCTGGACCCGGTCGCGGTCACCATCCGCGCCCGGTCCGGCGACCCGGGCCCGGCCACGCTCGCGCTCGCCCGTGACCTGTTCACCCGTGCCACGGCGCCGGCATCGGCATCGGCACCGGTGCCGGCGCCGGCGCCGGTGCCTGTTCCGAACCCGCCCCCGACCGATCCGGCGGGGGGCGGGGCGCCGCAGGCCCTCGCCGCACCGCCCGATGGGATCGGGCCGTGCGTCGAGCCGGTGCTGCGAGGCGGCCTGCGCCTGATCGCGATCTCGCTGCCCGGCCCGTATGGCCGGAGCGCGCTCGAGATGTCGGCGACCAGAGTCGTCGACTTCGTGCGGCGGACCTACGAGGTGGTTCCCGCGGAGGCCGAGGCGGCCCTCATCGACCTTGACCTCGACCTGGGCCTCGCCGCGCTCGGCTGCGCGTGACGACCCCCGCCGGCGCTGGCGGCGCGGCGGAGGTCGTCCCCCGTGCGGGCGGGGCCTACTCGACGGCGAGGATCTCGCCGACGGGCCGTCGCGGGGTCAGCGCCGAGGCTTCGGCGTCCCGGCGGGGATAGCCCACCCGCAGGATCATCTGCACATGCCCGGCGATGCTCAGCATCCGCTCGATCACCGACCGGTACCCGTCACTGTCCACCGGCTGCCCCATCGGCGACGCCGCCGCCCCGGCGGCGGTGACGGTGAGCAGGACCCGGGCGAGCGCCTGCCCCGCCCGCAACCGGTCCTCGGCCTGGTCGGCGTCGGTGCCGATCACGAACACGGCGGGGCGCTCGACGGCCTCCAGGCCGGCGCCCCGCCCTCCCGGTGGCGAGGGCGGGGCGCCCGGCACGCCGGCCGGGTCGAAGTCACGCAGCGGGAAGTCGCTGGCCCGGGACGGATGATGCGTCGAGGCGACACCGGTCGGGACCCCGTCCGCCGTCGGCCCCTGCCCGCGCCGCCACGCGGCCAGCTCGGCCCGGTAGGCGGGGTCCGTCTGCTCCGCCCAGTCGGCGCGTGCCGCGACCACCGCGGCGTCGAGTCGCTGGTCGGAGTGGGCCAGCGGCATCAGCCAGGCGCCCTCCGACTCGGCGGCCCGCCGCATCCGGTCGACCAGCGCCGGGTCCAGCGGGTGCCCGTCGAACGGGCGGCGGTCCGTGTGGCGCGCGCCGGCGGCGGAGAACAGCAGCCGGTCGGTGGCGGTCGGCGGGACCCGCCCGGCAACCCCCATCGACGCGAGCACCAGCTCGTCGGACAGCACCGGCTGCAGCGCGCCGCAGCCGGTCGTCCCCGGCAGCAGCTCCACGACCGGCTCCAGGCCGAGCACCCGGAACGCCAGCCGGGCGTGCAGCAGCGCCGCGCCGCAGCTCACCAGCAGCTGGCGACCGTCCGGGTCGAGCACGGCGAGCCGCCGCTCGACGTCCGGCCGCAGGGTCAGCAGGCCGTCGGCGAGGCGCCACCGCCAGGGCTGGGTGTTGTGGATGGAGGGCGCGAGCGAGGCTGTTGTCACGACCTCCACGGCCACCTCGCGACGGACCTCCGTCGTCACCGACTCCATGATCGAGACCTCCCCTCGCCGCTCGGTGGCACGCACCGAGCGTGCCGTCCGCAGCGTGGACAACATCCACGGTAGTCGGCGGCGGACCACCCGACGGTCGGCCGACGGGACCATCGTGCCGGCGGCGCGGGCCGGCCGCCGACGGATCCGTCACGTCCGCCG
The DNA here is from genome assembly GCF_041008525.1 of Parafrankia sp. FMc2. Taxonomy (NCBI): domain Bacteria; kingdom Bacillati; phylum Actinomycetota; class Actinomycetes; order Frankiales; family Frankiaceae; genus Parafrankia; species Parafrankia sp. FMc2. Next base: position 9,533 of record NZ_JBFLUG010000156.1, read on the forward strand.
GGTACCGTCCGGCGTCCGCCCACACCCGCCGCGGGCCCGCTCCGACCGTGGTCACGTGCGGAACCGCCGGTCCTCCCCCTGCCGCCGGACGGCCGTCCCGCGGCGGTCGGCAGGACCCCGCGGACCGGGTCGGACGTCCCGGCCGGCGCGGCCGATGTGACATGGGCGAAGGACCCACACCGCCCGTATGGTCGCAGCCATGGAAAAGATCCGGGTGTTCGTTCTCGATGACCACGAGATCGTGCGGAATGGTCTGCGTCAGACGCTCGCCCGGCATGACGATATCGAGGTCGTCGGAGAGGCCGGGCTGGCCGCGGAGGCGCTGCGGCGCATTCCCGCACTGCATCCCCATGTGGCGGTGCTGGACGGGCGGCTGCCCGATGGCAGCGGCATTGACGTGTGCCGGGAGATCCGGTCGGCACTTCCGGGCGTGGCCTGCCTGATCCTGACGTCCTATGACGACGACGAGGCGCTCTTCTCGGCGATCATGGCCGGCGCGGCGGGGTATGTGCTGAAGGAGATCCGTGGGAACGACCTGGTCGGGGCCATTCGCACCGTGGCGTCCGGTCAGTCGCTGCTGGCTCCTTCGGTGACGCGCCGCGTGCTCGAGCGGCTGCGGGACGGGCCGAACGAGGACCCGGCCATGGCCACGCTGAACCAGCGGGAGCGCGAGATTATCCAGCTGATTGCGGACGGGCTCACCAACCGGCAGATCGGTACCCGGCTGGGGCTGTCGGAGAAGACCGTGAAGAACTACGTGTCGAGCATTCTGGAGAAGCTCGGGCTGGCCAGTCGCACCCAGGCCGCCGTCTATCTGATGAAGCAGGCCGCGGAATAGCCGCGCTCGGGGTGTGCCTGCTCGTCTGCGCGCTCCTCGTCGGCGCGCGGGCGGCCGTCCGCCTCAGCTGGTGGGCGGTCACGGAGCTCGGCCACCGGCAGTCCCAGGCAACGCCGCCGCCGCACCACGGCGACGCCGGTAACGCGACAGACCGCCGCCGGAGAGCTCTGGCGGACCGCCGCGGGAGAAGGACGCGTCCGCGAGGCGCAGGGTGGAGAAAGGCGTAGACCCGGCCCGCCAGGTGTGGGCCGGTGTCTCCGCGCCGGCGGCCCTACGTCCCGCGGCGGGCGGGCGGGAGGTCGGTACGGAACGGGGCGGCAGGTCACCTGACCGGACGGGACGAATGGGGGATGCTGGCGGGTGCGGGAATCGGTCCGGGGAGGAAGATCTCCACGGCTGGACCTGCCGATCGATACCGGCACCGCACGGCTGTTCCGCTCCCGATCACCGTCGCGAGAAAGGCGCTTTCAGCTCCGGGCGGGGCGGTGGGTGCGTGGCCGAGCGTGAACCGCCCCGAAGAACGGTCTGGAGACGAAGATGTTTCTGCGTGACGACGCTCCTCGAAGGCAGGCCACCGACATACAGGCAGCACCGCCCGGAACACCGCTCGACGGTCCGGCGCCCGGTCCGGCACCCAGTCCGGCACCAGGTCCGGGTCTGGGCCCGGCGCCGCGGGAACTCCGCCTCGACACCCGGGAAACCGTCGAGACACCCACCTCTGTCGTCTTCCTTACCGAGGACCGCGCCTACAAACTGCGTAAACCAGTGGATCTGGGATTCCTGGACCTGCGTTCCCGCAGTGTGCGGCTGCGGGCCTGCGAGGACGAGGTGCGGCTGAACCGGGCGCTGGCACCCGACGCCTATCTCGGCGTCGCCGATATCCGGGACGAATCCGGAGTGCTGTGCGACCACATGGTGGTCATGCGGCGGATGCCGGCCGCCCGCCGCCTTTCCACCCTGGTCGCCGCCCTCCCGGCCGGTGCGGGCACGGGCGCCGGTGACGCCGTCCTCGGTGAGCTGCGGATCCTGGCCCGGCGGCTCGCCGCGTTCCACGAGGAGTGCGAGACGTCCACCGAGATCGCCCGGGACGGTGGCCTCAGCGCACAGCAGGCGCTGTGGCTGGCGGCGATGGACGGCCTCGCGCCGTTCCGCGGCCGGCTCATCGACGCCGCCGTGGCTGACGAGATCGGCCGGCTCGCGCTGCGGTACCTGGCCGGACGCGGGCCGCTGCTGGCCCGCCGCCAGCGCGCCGGGCGGATCCGCGGTGGCCACGGGGACCTGCGGGCCGCCGACATCTACTGCCTGCCTGACGGCCCGCGGGTGCTGGGCAGCGTCAGCTCCGACCCGGCCCTGCGCCGCGGTGACGTGCTGGGGGACGTCGCCTCGCTGGCCGCGGACCTGGAGCACCTCGGCGCGCCCGCGGCGGCACACGCCGTCCTGGCCGCCTACCGCGAAGCGACGGGGGAGACGGGCCCCGCCTCCCCGGAGCATCTCCATCTTGCCTATCGGGCGGTGGTGCGGGCCGGGGAAGCCTGCGTCCGCTCCCACCAGGGTGATCCAGTGGCGGCCGCGGACGCCCGCGGGCTGGCCGCGCTGGCCCTGCGCCACCTACGGCGTGGCCGGGTCCGGCTGGTCCTCGTCGGTGGCCTGCCGGGGACAGGGAAGTCGACCCTGGCCCGGGAGCTCGCAGCCCCCGCCCCCGACCCCGGCGAAGGCTGGTTGCTGCTGCGCTCGGACGTCGTCCGCAAGGAGCTCGCCGGCCTTCCTCCCGAGGCCAGCGCCGTCGCTGAACCCGGTGCGGGGATCTATGCCGCCGACGCGACCGAGCACAGCTATGCCGAGCTGCTCACCCGCGCCCGGCACGCGCTTGAGCATGGGCAGAGCGTGGTGATCGACGCATCGTGGTCGTCGGCCCGCGCCCGCGCCCTGGCCGCCGCGGCGGCGCGGGAGTGCGACGCCGAGCTCGTGCAGCTGCGCTGCGTGAGCCCGCCTCGCGTCGCGGTGGCGCGCATCGCGGCCCGCGCGGCTGCCTCGGCGGCAGGCCGCGGCGGTGCGCCCGGCGCCGGCCCGGTCGACCCGTCGGACGCCACCGAGCGCGTCTACTTCGACATGGCGACCCGCACCGACCCATGGCCGGAAGCCCGCGACGTCGACACCTCGACCTCCGCCGACACCGCACTCGCCCTGGCCCGCCCCCTCGTCGACTGACCTCGGCTGGGTCGACCCCGCGGCGGGACCGTTCCTGCCTGCCGCGCCCCTGACAGCCGCCACACCCATGTCGCCTCTGGGCGTGGCGGCTGTCAGGGGGAGGATCCGCGCGGCTCTCCGGGTATCGACACGTCGCCAGGTGGATCCGGGGCGCATCGCGATCTCCTTCGCGATGGCGGCGGGCAGCGGACCGTATCCAGCGTCCCCACGGCAGGGAGACCCGGTGTTCTTCGGCGCCGGACCTGATGACGTCACGCAGGGGTGGACCATGGTGGAGCGAGACTCTCCGGTGGAGCCGTACGACCATGGCATGCTTGATGTCGGCGACGGGAATCTTGTTTACTGGGAGACCTGTGGTAATCCGGACGGGAAACCCGCGCTCGTCGTCCACGGTGGGCCGGGATCGGGATGCTCGGCAGGCGCCCGCCGGTTTCCACGTCTGGATCGCTACCGGGTGGTGCTTTTCGACCAACGTGGCTGCGGACGCAGCACCCCGCACGCCGGCGACCCTGCCACCGGCATGAGCTTCAATACCACGGAACACCTGCTCGCTGATATGGAACGTCTCCGCCGGCACCTCGGTATCGAAAAATGGCTTCTCTTCGGAGGGTCCTGGGGGTCCACATTGATCCTCGCCTATGCCGAACGCCACCCGCACCGAACATCGGAGATCGTAGTTCCCGGGGTCACCATGACGCGGCGGTCGGAGATCGACTGGCTCTATCATGGGGTCGCACGGTTCTTCCCCGAGGAGTGGGATCTTTTCCGCGCCGCTTCCGGGGCCGACAGTGCGGGCGGCGTTGTCAGAGCCTACGCACGCCTGATGGGAGATCCTGACCCGCAGGTACGTGTCAAGGCTGCCGACGCATGGTGCGCATGGGAAGACGCGGTCATCTCCTTGGAGCCGAACGGGAAGCGGAACGCCTACAGCGACCGGCCGCTGGCAGCGCGGCTCGCGCTCGTCCGCATCTGCACGCACTACTTCTCTCACGACGCCTGGTTGGAGGAGGGCATCCTGCTGGGTAACGCGGGACGCCTGGCGGGGATACCTGGGGTTCTGATCCACGGGCGTCACGATCTGGGTGGGCCGTTCCGCACCGCGTGGGAACTCGCCCGCGCCTGGCCCGATGCCGGACTCGTCCCCATCACGGACTCGGGGCACACTGGCAGCGACACCATGCGCGGCCAGATCCACCGTGCCCTCAGCGGATTCGCCGAGCAATGACCGGACGACGCCCTCTCCGGCCTTGGCTCAGCGCACTCCCAGGTCGCCCGCGTATTCGCACGCGGCGGCGGAAGGCCTCCGATGGGTCTGGTCCGCAAGAAACGCGGGAACCTGGCAGTCAAGATAATCAACGGTGTTGATAGTCCGGCAGGGCCGTAAATGATCATGATCTGCCAACGCCCAGGCGTCACCGTGACCTGCGCAAGGGTCATTGCCGTCATCGCCACGTCCAGTCCCGCGGGCCCTGGTCGGGTGTTGGCCCAGTCGATCACGACCGGCCCGACCGGCCCCGCCGCAGAACCGTGCCGGGTCCGGTCTACCGGCGCATCAGCAGGGGGCCGCCGAAGAGGTGCGCGCCGACCATCTCGAAGTTCGTCGTGGCCAGGGTGATGTGCCGGGCCGCGGTGTGGATGTCGCGGAAGCAGCGGTCGAGGTCGTCGCCGGAACGCAGCGCGGCGGCGCCGGCGGCGGTGTGCAGCATGGTCACCGCGGAGACGCAGTTCTCCGCCACGCTCGCCGCGGCCAGCCGGATGACACCACTGAGCTCCTCGCCGCCGGTCTCCCCGTGTGCCATCGCCTGGTCGGCCGCGTCGGCGAGGACCAGTTCGGCCGCCCGGACGAGCGCGGTGGCGCGGGCGAACGTGGCGTGCACGGTCGCGCTGTCGGCGAGGGCGTGCGTCGAGCGGGCCGGGACGGTGCGCCCGGCCAGCTCCCGAAAGACGTCCAGTGCCTGCTGGGCGATGCCGAGCGCGGTGGAGGCGGTGGTGAACGGCGCGAAGTCGTAGTAGGCGATCGCGTAGCCGCGGGTGCGCCGCACGGCCGGCGGGCGGCGCAGCAGCGACCCGTCGACGGAGTGGCTTTCGGGGACCACGACGTTGTCCACGGTGAAGCTCCCGCTTCCGGTACCGCACAGGCCGAGGGAGTGCCAGTCGTCGATGAAGGACGCCGTGCTGCCGGGAACGAACAGCATGCGGATCGGGGCCGGACCGTCCTGGCCACGCCGCCCGCCCGAGGAGCCGGGAGCACCGGAGGCGCAGGGAGCGAGTACGGCGGCGCAGAGAAGCCAGTCCGCGTGCGTCGCGCCGCTGGCGAAGGACCACGTCCCGCGCACCCGGTAGCCGCCCGGCACCGGCACCGCCTCGCCGGTCGGGTTGACCCCTCCGACGACGAGGCCGCGGCTGGTGCAGAACAGCCGGGCGGCAACCTTGTCGGGCAGGTAGTCGGAGAGGCGGCCGATGGCGCCCTGAACCCCCATCTGCCAGGCTGCCGACGGGTCGATCCGGGCGAGCGCCTGGAGCACCGCGGAGCCGGTGCGCAGGCTGACGTTCGCACCGCTGAAGGAATGGGAGACCCACATCCGGTGGAACTCCTGGGCCCGCAGGGCGTCCATGACGGCGGTGGGGGTGGCGCGGTCCCGCTCGGCCTGGGCCCGCTTCTCGGCGAGCAGGCCGCTGACGTTCTCGACCCGGGACAGCCAGGTCCTGGTTTCGTCGGCCTGGGCCGGGGAGAGGGGTGTCATTCACCAACCGCCGTGTCGTCGCGAGCGCGGGCGACCGGCCGGCGCCGGAGGGATCCGCATCTACAATGCGATGGTAGGTACTTTTCCGCAGTGCCGTGGCTGGGCGTGAGAATGTTCCGTTTCCGCGGATGCCGTTCGGCCCGCCTTCGTGTCGCGGAGTCGGGGCCGGTGACCGACCTACGCCCCTTGCGCGGCGCCCCTCCCG
>NZ_JBFLUG010000157.1:0-15336 GCF_041008525.1 Parafrankia sp. FMc2
ACCGAACCCGCCGACGGGCTCATCCCCCTCACCATCAACGAGGTCCGCCACCTCATCACCCAGATCGCGCTACCCCGACCCGACCCGTCCGCCGGCTTCGTGCTGGCCTGGTCCCGGTGGCGCCGCCACCACCAGGCACGCGCACAAGCCAGCCACTATCGCCGCCAAGCCGCAGCACTCCAACTCAACTGATCACAAAAGTCGGGCTGGAGTACTAGGCTCGACGGGAGCTGTTCTTACCGTGGCTGACCGTCGTGGGAAAATCTCTCTGCCCCGAGCCCGAGATCCTCGGCTGACGTGCGGCCGCACCCCTCGACCTCAGTCCCGTCTTCCTGGCGTTCGTGTTGCCGGCGTAACCGGCTCGGCGGATCTTCGCGTGGACGGGTTTGATGGACACGGTCGGGCCGTTGACCTGCAGGTTCAGGTTCGGTTCCCGCCACGCCCTCGCGAGATCGGATTTTCCGGCCGGAGCGATGGTGCGGGGCGGGAGCCGCCGGGATGTGTGGATGCCTGCGACCGCCGGGTCGTAACGAGACGTCGGGCTTCCCGGGATGGAGACCACGTCGGTGGCAGGGTCGGACGCGGGCAGGGCTCTTACACTGGCTGCATGAGCGTGCGTGAGGAAGCACACCGGCTGCTTGACGCGCTGCCGGAGGACCGGCTACCCGAGGCCGTGGAGCTGCTGCGGCAATGGGTGGCGGTGGAGCGCGGAGAGCGCCCCCGTCGTCAGTTCCGTACGACGGCCGTCTTCGACGGCGAACCAGATCTGGGCGAGCATGCCAAGGAGATCATGCGCGAGGCCTGGGGCGACGAGGACCGCCGCAGCGCGTGATCGTCGTCGACACCGGCCCCGTGGTGGCGGTCGCCAACCGCAAGGACGACCACCACAGGCAGTGCGTCGACCTGCTCCAGAACTTTCCCGGGCCACTTCTGCTACCGGCCCCGCTCCTCTCCGAGATCGGCTACATGCTCTTCAGCCGGGCCGGAGCGAAGGCCGAGGCCGACTTTCTGCGCGACGTGGCGGACGGTGTCTACGAGCTGGTGCCCGTCGCACCTGCCGACGCCCATCGGGCTGCCGTTCTGGTCGAACGGTATGCGAGTCTTCCGCTGGGCACCGCCGACGCCTTCGTCGTCGCGGTCGCCGAGAAGTTTCAGGCGGTGCACGTCGCCACGCTGGATCGCCGCCACTTCAGCGTGGTCCGTCCAAGCCACGTCCCCGCTTTCACTCTGCTGCCTTAGCCGGCTGCCAGCCAGTTTTCCTGGCGTTCGTGCTGCCGCTGTAGCCGGCCCTACGGATCTTCGCGTGGATGGGTTCGATGGACACGGCCGGACCGTTGACCTGCAGGTTCAGGTTCGCATTAGTGCTGGTTGGGTGCACCGATCCGCTTATTGCGCGGACCTCCGTAGCGCCACTGGACGGTTGCGCCCCGCACTGCCTGTTGTTGCTGTCGCCCATCGGTGAAGGTGCGGCGGACGATGGGAGCTTCGACCGGGCTTGGTTTCCAACGGTCGTCACGAATCCTGCCGAACAGGATCTTCAAGGTCTTCATCCCGGCGAGGGCGTACTCGACATGGACCGGGCCCTTGCGGTGCACCCGGCCGGGTTCCTCCTTCCACTCCGGTCAGGGCTGCCCTCGGCCGGTTTCCGATACGGCATGATCACGTCCGGATGACCTTGGTCGCCCCAGTCGGCCAGTACGGACCGTCCGGTGGGTGGTCGGCGATCCCGCTGGTCTGGTAGACGATCGGGTCGTTGCCGTTCCCGGACCGCGGGTCACCCAGGGCGATGACCAGACGGGGGCCCGCGTCGACCGCGACCCGCGGGTTCGTCGAGTACCGGTGGTGCTTCGACGGGGCGGCCGGGGCCATGGTTCCGGTGGGTATCAGCGTGCCGTCCACGATCGCGATCTGGTCGCGGGGACACCGTTTCGCCGGGGCCGGGGCCGGGGCCAGGGCTGGCAGCGGACCGATCTGGCGCGGGGGAGGTCCGTGCGCTGGTAGACCACGACCAGCAGGGCCCGGTCAGGCGGGGACAGCGACCACGGATGGCGGAACCGGGTCGGCTTCAACCCGACCGACGGGAAGATCTACCAAGGATCGGCAGCGGAGACGACCCGTGCCCCAACATGATCCACCAGACAGCCTCGGGGCCCGGCACCCGGGTTACGAAAAGCCTCTAGTCGCGGGTCACCCGCCAGCTGTCCCCACCCACCCGGTTACCGGGATTCCACCTGAAGATATAGCCGCGATCGTCGTCGTGGTTGTAGACGGCCGCGTAAAGCCAGCCGTCCTTCTGCCTGTTCTGCAGGCCGATGTGGTCCCCGTCGCGCAGGACCGTGCTGCCTGCGATGGTGAACCCGCACTGTTCCAGCACCCGGACGGTGCTGTTGATGGTCAGATCCTCGCCGTAGGGCCCCCGCAGCTCACGGATGCGCACGATTTTTTCGCTCCCGACGAATTCGGCGCCGCCATCAACCGAAAGGTCGTGCAGCACCTTCAGTCCGTTGTGACCGTAGGTGCTGATCTTGTCGCCGACGTCGATGTCCTCCCCGAACCGTGCGCCGTTGATGCCCTGGGTACTCAGCTTGCTCCCGACCGTCAGGTCGTCGTTGGCGCTCAGCAGCCCGTTCACGTCGAGCCGGGACCGGGCGGTGAGATTGCCCGAGACCGTCAGCTCCTCCCCGACCGTCGCGTCGTCGTGGGCGGACAGCGACCGGTACACGTCGAGCGTGGACTCGGCGGTGACCGAGCCGGAGACGGTCAGTGTTGACGTGGCGGTGACCGGGCCGGAGACGGTCAGTCCGGTCAGGGTGGGGTTGTTGACGGCGATGGTGAGACTGGCGTACTGCTCGACCGATTCGAAGCCTTCCGCGGCCTGCTGTCCGCCACCGACGGCGGACGCCTTCACGATGAAGGTGGTGTCGCGCAGGATCGTGCCCGGCGGGGCGGGCCACGAGGTGCCGGTTCCCTCGAACACGGGGGCCGCGTTGCTGCCGTCGTACAGCCAGAAGTAGGAGCCGTTGCTCTCCCAGGAGAGCTGGAGGGACTCGCCAGCGTCGATCCTCGTTTTGGGGACGGTCGGCCTGTCCGTGCTGCGGGCCAGGAAGTTGCGCAGGTAGAAGACGGGCTCGATGACGGGCAGGGTCAGGGTCCGCGGATTCTTGCGGGTGAACTTCTGCGGTTGCGTGTTGGAGGATTCGACGATCTGCACGAGGAGCGGGTCACCGGTGGCGGTGGCGATCAGACCGCTGATACTGAAGATCAGGGGGTAGGTGACCGGATCGTTGGGGTTGGAGTTGTGGAAGGTGAGCTGATGATGCTCGGTGAGCTCCTGCTCGGTTTCCGCTGCCAGCGACACCGGCTTCCATCTGCCGTCGTTCACCGCGATGCGCGGATTCTCGGTGAAGTACGCGGTGCCGCTCTGCGTGTTGACTGGCACCGAGATCGCGATCTTGTCGGCGTAGATCTTCTGGTCGCTGCCGGAAACGGAGATGTTGATGCAGGCCCTGGTGCCCTTCTCCGAGTCACTGCCCGCCTCGAGCGGTGACGGGCTGGTGGCGGGTCGGTAGTCGAACAGAGGGTTTGCGGCCATGGCGAATCCTCCTGGCGTGCGGGTCCTTACTGCGGTGTCCTGACGTGCGTCGGGGGGGAACGTGGTTACTGCTCCGGGTCGGCGAGGAAGCGGAGCAGGCCGTCCTCGAGAAGAACGGGGCTGTCCGGGAACCGCGCCTCCAGCGGTGCCGGGATCAGCGCGTACGGCGCCCAGGGAGCCTCGCCGGGCGCCGGGCGCAGCCAGGACCACGAGCCGTTCTTCTCAGCCGGCCGGGGGAAGGCGAGCGTTCCGGTCTCGGAGTCGTGGTCGGTCTCGGAGTCGGAGTCGGAGTCGGGGTCGCGGTCGGGGTCGCGGTCGGGGTCGCGGTCGGGCGGGCTGGTCGGAGCGTGTTCGGTGGTGAGGACGGGGCCGAAACGGAAGAGCGCCTGCACATGACGCAGCGCGTCGTCGGTGTGCCGGGGCGGGACGGTGGCGGTGGCGGTGGGGGTGATGCCGCTGGTGGCGTGCACAGGGGCCCGCGGATCGAGGAGCAGGAGCAGCCGGGTGGGTGCCGGGTCACCGAACGTCAGCGGGATGTAGTTCCCGGCAGACACAGTCCCAGCAGGCACAGTCCCAGCAGGCGCGGTCCCGGCAGGCACGGTGCCCGCGGTGCCGGGCGGCCCGATCTGGGTGGCGTAGTCCTGCTCGTCGTCGGGAGCGGTGACGCTGTGGAAACAGTCGTAGTCGTAGGCCCCGTGCGGGTCGGTGGCGAAGTAGCCGATGAGGCCGTCGTCGCGGGCGGCCACGTCGCCGAGGCGGACCTCGAACTGGTCGCTGATGAAGGCCGCCGGCGGCGGGTCGAGGGTGGCGGCCCACCCCGTGTCGCGGATAGGGGGTCCCTCGAGGGTCAGCCGCAGCTGCGCGGGGACGAGGGCCAGCGGGCGGCCGAGGAGGAGGGACAGGTTCTGGTCGGCGCGCCGGCCGAGCGGGTCGGTGGTCCACAGGGTGGAGTCGATGACGTCGAGGAAGGCCGTGAGGTTCGCCTCCGCGGCGAGCTTCGGGGAACCGATGAGGGCCGCGATCTCGGGGGCGTGGGCGGCGAGCTGGTCCGCGATGGTGATGGCGCTGCCGGGCGGGGGCTCCCACTGGCCGGTGCGCCGGCCGTCGGCTCCGGTGAGCAGCCGGTAGGTGCCGAGCAGGAGCCCCGTCGGGTCGTAGAGCAGCAGGCTGTGATCGAGGTGGTTGGGGAGGATCCAGCCACAGATGGGGCTGGGGTCGGCCGCGGTGCCCACGATGCGCGTGCCGGTTCGCGCGTCCAGGAGGTCGAAGTCGAGCCGGGCGGGTTGTAGGGGACGCGGGGGCAACTGGGCGACGGAGGCGATCGTGGGTGTCAGGGAGGTCCCGACGGCGAGGGCGGTGTCGACGGTGAGCGGGAAGTTGCGGTAGTCGTGCAGGCCACCGCTCTGGGTGTCGGCGCTGACGACGTCCAGGACTCGGCCGAACTTGTCGTAGAGGAAGAGCTCCTCGACGCAGATCTGCCCCTGCCGGGTCTCGTGGAAGGGTGCGCTGGCGCTGCCGGGCAGGTACGGGACGCTGCGGACGTGGCCGCGGTAGCGGGCGGGCAGGCCGTCCTCGGAGGCGGCGTCCGGGTAGCCGGCGAGACCGGCGACGTCGGGGAAGTCCGCGTCCCCCGTCGTGGGACGGCGGAAGGCGCGCAGGTCGCGGGCGGCCAGGCGGTCGTTGAAGCCGGTGAGTTCCTGGGCGAGCAGTCCCCAGTCGCCGATCGCGGTGAGCCAGGCGTCGAGCTGGTCACGCTGGTCGTCGGTGCCGTGCTGGGCGACGTGCTCCTTCAGCCTGGCGGCGAACAGGGACCGGGGGTGCGGGCCGAGCGCGGAGACACCCGTGACGGTGACCCTGTCCAGGGGAATGTCGACGCCGTCCGGTGTGAAGCGGTAGTCGGTGCCGTCGAAGGTCCAGCAGCGCCGCCCGCCCACGGTGTGGGGGATGTGCCGGTAGGAGATCTTCCACTCCATGAACAGCGGCTCCCAGGGCTGGGTCCAGGGTTCCAGACCCAGCCCTGGGAGGGTGCCGGTGTAGGCGGCGGGTGGATGGGCGCTCAGAACGGCACCGACCTGCTCGGCCGGCAGACCGCCGGCGGCGGCCAGCGCGGCGGCGTTGCCGGGATCGAGCAGGAAGTACTCGGCGAGCAGCCCGGGCACCTCGGGTGGGAAGGCGTCGAGACCCGCGACGGCGGGCACCGGGCCGCGGCCGGGTACCGCGGTGATCGTCGTGCCCGCGACCGTGACGGCGCTGATCAGCGCAGCGCCGTCGTCGGTGAGTGGCCGTACGGCTATGGGCTGGTCGGGAACGGTCGCGTCAGCCGGGGGCAGTACCCCCGACAGGCTCACCACGGGGTTGTTGCTCTGCGCGTACGGGGAGCGCGGGACGGCCTTGAGCTCGGCGCCCCCGCCCAGCCCCTTCGCCGCGGCGAAGGCGCCGACCCCGGCGAGGAAGGCGTCCTGGGCGCTGGCGTGGGGCTGGGTGTGGTCGGGCTGGGGGACCTTCGCGGCCAGTTCCCGCACCTGGGCGGTTCGGACGCCCACGGTGTGGGCGAGAGATCCCTCCCGCTCGGCATCGAGCTCCTGCGCCATCAGGTCCTGGTCGGGGGCGTCGTCGGGCGGGAACATCGACGCTCCCGCGATCCCGTTCTTCAGCCACAGGGCGTTGAGCCGCCACTGGAGGTCCCGCAGCTCGCCGAGCCGTTCGTCGAGCTGACGCTGATCCTCGTTGAGCGTGGCCAGCCAGGCCGGCGGGACGAAGGGCCGCGGCGCCGCGGCCGCGGCGGGTGGGCCGCCGGCGGACGGGCCTCCATCGGACGGGGTGTCAGCGGGGGGCGGTGTGACCGTCCACCGATGGCCGCCGCCCGACGCGGCGAACGAGGCATCGCGGACCTGCCGGTGTACCCGCTCGTCGCCGCCCTTCTCCTCGGCGACGGCGAGCAGGTCGTGCAGGAACGCACGCAGCAGCGCCACGTCGGCGGCGGAGGGCGCGGCGCCGGTCGCGTGCAGCGCCTGGCCGGCGAGGGCGGTGAAGGCGTCCTCGGTGGTGTTGCCCAGGGCGACGCTCAGCGCGCCGTTGTCCTGGATCGTGTCCAGCGGGTCCGGGACGGGCGCCGCGCTCGCGGCGGGATCCCAGCCGACGGTCAGGGCCGTACCGGCGTACAGGCTGCGGGTGATCGGGCTGACCGCGGCGTCGTGAGCGGCCTCGCCGGTCAGGCGGGGATCCTGCCAGCCGAGGTGCGCGAGCTGGTCGGCGTAGGAGGTGCCGGGCGGGCGGGAGGCGAGGACGTCGGCGTCCGGATCGGAGTACCAGCCGATGACCCGGTAGCCGAGGGTGGTGGCGGATGTGAGGTCGGAGAGGTCGTCGAGGAAGGAGAAGACGTTGGTGTTGTGCGGGGTGTAGGTGGTGAAGTACGGGTCCCCGCCGCCCATGGCGGTGACGAAGAGGGGGTCCCGGCCGGCGCGTTCCGTCCACGGGGTGTCGGTGTGCCCGAAGGCGAGCCCGATCTGGACCTGCCCGACGTCGGGGTCCATGGTGTTGCGGTACGGGTCCGGGCTGGCCTGCCAGGCGCGCAGAATGGTGGCGTCGACCAGGTAGGGGCTGGAGCGCACGAGGTCGTGTCCGTCGTCCTGCGCCCGCGGGCTGTACGGGCAGTCACTTTCGATCACCCATGCCCTGGCGAGGCGGGTGCCGGTACCACTGACGCGGATCACCAGCCAGCGGTTGGGCACCAGCGGGTAGCGGATCTCACCGGTTGCCGGGTCCGCCACGCCGTGACGCAGCCCCCTGGGCAGGGTCCAGTGCAGGTGGACGCCGGTGTGGCTGTACACCGGGTCGTTGCTCTGGCGGTCTCCCCCGTCCGGCTCCGGGCTCAGGTAGTCGTCCAGCGCCAGGTAGGTGTGCTGCCAGCTGCGGAACGCGTCGCGGCCCTGGAGGGCCCGGTTGACCACGAGGACGTCGAGGTCCACGGGGACGACGAGCGCGGGACGGGCGGTCAACCTCGGTCTCCGTTCGGGCCGGTGAAGCGGATGGCCTCGGGGACCTTGACCATCTGCAGGGCCAGGTCGGCGGGGCCGACGGGGCCGACGGCGGTGCCGTGCGCGGCGTCCAGAGCCGCTGTCAGCGCGGGGATGAGCGAACCGAGGTCCAGGATCCGTCCGCCGCCGGCACCGGCCCTGAGGTGGTCCAGGACGGGGAAGGTGACGTCGGGGCCGAGCTGCTCGCCGAGCGGGCGGCCCCCGGATGAGCGGGGCGGGGCCAGCAGGTTCCGCAGCGGGATCAGTCCGTGGTCCTCGACGCCGAACCGGAAGCCCTCCTGGGGTTCCCTGAGCTCGACGGCCGCGGGCAGGCCGCCGAACAGGCACAGCAGCACGGTGGGCGACAGGTGGTCCATCCGCAGGATGGGCAGCGGCTCACCCGCCGCGTCGCTGGCGCGGACAGCCAGGTTCGGCCAGCCGGAGACGAGCGCCGAGCGCAGCAGCAGACCGGAGACCGGCCCGAGAACGGCGTCGCCACCGGACGCGGCGGCATCGGACGCGGCGCCACCGGACGCGGGCTCCTCGGGCGTGGAGTCCCCCGTCGCGGTGCCGCGCTGCGTGGCGCGGTACCCGGCTGCCTTCCGCGCCGCCGCGGCCCGGATGGTGCCGGCGACGACCTGGTCCTGCAGGGTGTCCCGGCTGGACTGCGCGCCGATGCTGAGGGCACCGGAGACCAGAGCATCCAGCCAGCTGGGGTCGAGGTGGAAGAAACGCAGCGACTCCCGCGGCAGCATCCGCTCGTCGGGTACCAGGTGGGTGAACGGCACGGGGTGGAGCAGCAGGAGCCGGCCGAGCCAGTCCGCGACCCGGGTGAGGTGTTTTCCGAGGCCGTCGTCGGCGTCCCTCGCCGCGGCGAGGGCGGCCCGGGTGGCGTCGGAGCGCAGCACGGCCTCGAGCCCGCCGGCCGGGTCGGCGGACGGCGCGGCGGGTGCCGGCGGGGACCACGCGGCGCGGGGGCGGCCCGGTGGCGTGCCGAGGGCGGTGAGCAGGTGGCCGTCGAGCAGCGCGCCGAACGCCGCACGCGCCGTCCCCGGCCGTGTGCCCGTACGCCCGCTGCCGTCCTGCTGCAGGTGGGTGCTCGTGGCCTGGTGGTGAAGAGTGTCCACCAGGTGCCGGGTGGCCTGCTTGAACGCGAGCAGGTGCTGCGCGAAGGGGGCGTCGGCGAGGGCGAGGGCCCGGCCGGTCTCGAACGCGGTGGCCAGCGACAGGTCGAAGCTGCCCCAGGCCGGGTCGTAGGCGATGAGCGCATCGGCGGTGGTGGCCCGCGCCGCCTGGTCGGTGGCCGCGGGCAGCACGGGGGTGAGCGGCCCTCGGTACCAGCCGTAGGTGGCCTCGCCCGAACGGGTCAGGTAGGGCAACGGCAGGTACCCGTCGCCGAGCCGCCGGACCACCTCCCGCCGGGCGGCGGTGTCGGTGTCCTGCGGTGGGGCGGGCAGCCGGAGCCACATTTCCTCGCGCCCGGCCCGGGAGCCGGACGGCGTGCGGGTGAGTCCCTCGGCGAGGTCGGCGAAGTCCGCCTCGCGGTCGGGCTGGGCCTGGAACGACCAGCTGCACAGGGACAGCAGTGCCACCGACGAGCGGCCCCGGAAGTCCGGCGCGTCCACGAGGATCCGTTCGTGGCCCTCCAGGGAGACGAGATGCACGATGTTCTTCGTGCCCGTCCCGGGGTCTGAGCCGGGTGGGGCGGCGGTCGGGAAGCGGTTGGCGACGACGACGGAGAACAGCCCGTCCTCCGCCAGGCCCAGGATGGAGCGGTCCTCGGTGTTGGCCCCGCGGCAGTGGGCGAGGAAGCGCAGCTCGTCCAGCCTGGGCGCCACAGCCTGGAACTCGGC
This sequence comes from Parafrankia sp. FMc2, assembly GCF_041008525.1. Taxonomy (NCBI): domain Bacteria; kingdom Bacillati; phylum Actinomycetota; class Actinomycetes; order Frankiales; family Frankiaceae; genus Parafrankia; species Parafrankia sp. FMc2. The sequence continues at coordinate 9,462 of NZ_JBFLUG010000157.1, forward strand.
CGCCGCGACCTGGACGTACACACACGGGTCGCCGGGGCCGATGTCGGACTCCACGGTCAGCGCGGGCTTGAGCACGGCGGCGTCGCCGGCCAGGAACTCAGCCACGGTGGTGGAGATGGTGCGGGTCGGGGCTGTGGTGCCACCGACCAGCTGGTCGTCGGTGAGCACCAGCAACGCCAGCCACGGGGTGTCGCGCGACCCCCCGGTCAGTGGACGTTCCCACGGCAGCATGGGGTCACCGAGCACCACGTGCGGCAGGACCTCCGCGAACCTTCCGCTCGAGGCATCGGGAGGCTGCCTGGCGACCACCGCGTCGGCGTCGATCCGCACCTGCGGGCCACGGACGGTGAACTTCTGGACGGCCGTGAACGGCCCGCCGACGACCTGTGCGCCGTCCTGCGCCCCGCCGCGCAGGGTGTGGGTGACCTCGATCCGGTAGTCGCCGGCGCGCAGGGCGGGCAGATAGTGGTCGTGCAGCTCGATGTCCCCGAGGGGGATCGTGTCGCGGGCGGGGTGTTGCGGGCTCGGGCTCATCCGCGGCTCCCCGCGTCCTGGGCGGCGCTCTGGATCATGGGTGCCTGGCTGTAGAAGTGGGCCGCGCCCGCAGCAAGGCCCGCCAGGGTGCTGTCGTGGAGGTCGGTGAGCAGCTTGGCGTCGGCCAGGGCGGCGTACATCTCGTCGCGCCCGCTCCTCGCGTCGCCACGGTCGAGGCGCCTGAGAAGGTCCACGCAGGACGGGTCGGGTACGCCGACGACGTCGCGGTTGGCGGCCGGCTCCCGGGGCAGCGGCGACAGGCCGGGCGGCAGCTCGTCCTCGCTGTACTCGCTGAGCGGGAAGACCCCGCGCGAGGCGGCCAGCTCGGGCCGGGGCGCCTGGACGTCGAAGCCGACCGGCCGGTCCGCCAGCACCTCGGCGCTGGGCGCCGACGGTGTGTGGCTGAACGGGGTCGGCGGGGCGCCCCACAGGGATGCGGGCACGCCCCGGGTGCGGGCGGTGAACGTCCAGCCGTCCGTCGACGCTGGCCTGTCCTCGTAGAAGAGTCCCAGCCGGTGCTCACCGACCAGGCCGGTGCGGTCCATGGGACGCACGTCCACCAGGGGGCCGTCCCCGGGCTCGGACGAGGCCAGGGGCGCGTCGCCCGTCCGCAGGTGGCTGGCCGGTACCGCGGACTGGGTGAACAGCCGCAGGTCCCGGGCACGCGCCTGCCACACCTTGCCACCCGTGCCCTCGCCACCCGTGCCCTGGGCGCCTGTGCCGGGGTCCTCCTCGGCGCCGTCGACGCCGGAGACCGGCGCGATGGTGACGACGTCCGCCGGCTTCGGGAGCAGGCTGGCGAACGCGTCCCACCCCAACGCCTCGGTCTCGGCTCCCCCGCGGGAGCCGCCGAAGCTGACGGTCACGTCGATGAGGGGGAAGTGCGCGGTGACCGAACCGCCGGTCGGCGGCCCCCACAGGTGCAGGGTCGCGCCGATCGAACCGCTGATCGTGACGTGCAGGATCCCCAGGTTGACGCTGCCGGACGCGCCGATGCTCACCGAGATGCGCGCGTCGAAGAAGAACGGCCGCCAGGACAGCAGCACGTCGGCCTGCGCCGTGAACCAGGCCCGGATGGGGCCCTCGTGGAAGAGGACCTCCAGCCGCGCGCCCGCCATCGCGCACGACGGCGTGACGGCCAGATACGCCTGGGCCTTGATCGACACGCTGCCGCTGACCGCCCAGTCGATCCCCAGCCGCGGCGCGTCGGGGTAGTAGGAGGGCCGGCGGAACGCGGGGTGGTAGCCGCCGAGGGTGACGACGAACTGCCCGGCGTGCGGGTTGTTCCCGAACCAGGTCGCCGCGGCGAACCCGCCGGTGAGGTGGCAGGCGGGCGTCAGCACGTACGAGGCCGGGGAGAGCTGCGCGGCGATCTCGGCGCTGCCCTGGGTGGGCCGGATGACGGCCTCCACGCCCAGCTCCGCGTAGACATAGGTGGTGCTGGCGGACTCGGTGGGCAGCGGCAGCTGGATCGTCGCGAGGCCCAGCACGGCCAGCGCCAGCTCCGCACCGATCTCCGCGGCCAGCAGCACCTTGGCGTTCACCACCTCGGCCACGGTGAACTCCACCCCGAGGGCCAGCCAGTACGAGCCCTCGCGGGGGGCGATCCACCGCCGCGGCTGGCTGCCGGCCACGGCCGGCTCGCGCCCTTCCAGGACGTCGAGCACGTGGGAGGGCTTGTGCCCGGAGCCGGGGCCCTGCTTGTGCAGGCTCAGGAGCGGGAAGCCGGAGACCTCCCTCGGGCTCGGCAGCGTCAGCTCCCGGTTGAAGCCGAACCCGGCCATCAGTCCGGTCACGATGACCGGCGGCGGCCCGCCCAGCGGCGCCTCCAGCTGGGCGAAGACGAACAGCGAGGGTGCGCCGTCCTTCAGCTGCGCGTACGAACCGAGACCCGCCAGCGAGAAGCTCTGCAGGCCGACCGTGGCCGTGCCGTCGTACTGGAACGCCACCGTGTCGGGAAGCTGGTCGTCGGGCAGGTGCAGCAGCGCGCCGGAGATCTCCACCGGAGCGGCGCTGTAGCCGATCCCGAGGCCGTCGAGGCGGAACGTCGGCGCGAACCTGTCCAGCCGGGAGCCAACCGCCAGGCCGTCGAGCGAGAGGGCCAGCGGGCCGAGGGCGACCGACGCGTCCAGCGCGAACAGCAGCACGTTGTGCTGGTACATCACCCCGACCCGGTTGACGTGCACGATGCCGAGCTGCTTCTGCACCGACACCCAGTGGACGCTGGAGGCACCCGTCCCGGACGTGTCAGGCGTACTGGACGTGCTCGGGGTGCTGGACGGATCCGGGGTGCTGGATGTGCTCGGGGTGCTGGAGGCGCCGGATCCTCCGGGGAGTTGGCCGCCGCCGGCGTTCGAGGGTGGCACGCCGAGAGCGACCGACGTGGTCTCCGTCCCGATCCGCAGCTCGGCCAGCGCGGCGACGCCCGCCGCCAGCCCGGCCTGCGGAAGGGCCACCACCTTGGCCGGCCCGAGCAGCCGGTTGACCGCGGCGACCGTCTGGGCGTCGAGGACTCCGGAGCTGTAGAGGACCTGCAGGTTCTCCACACTCACCGTCCCGAACGTCGACAGGAACCCGCCGACGAGCGGAAGCTGGGCGAGGTCGAAACCCGCCGAGAGGTCCACACCGACGCAGAACCGGGCCGGACCACCCGCAGGTTTCACCCGCACGAACTTGGCGTCCTTCAGCCCGATCCGCAGGCTGTCGGGAACGTCGGCCGCCAGGTCGGCGGAGAAATGCGCGACCAGGTCCCGCAGCACGATCTCGGTGCCCTCCGCGGCACCGTGATACGTGGCGACGAGTACGTCGGTGCCGGTTCTCTCCTCGTCGAAGTCGACCTCGAAGACGAAGCCGTCGATGTCGAGCGTTCCGCCGTACCGCGTACCCGAGCCGTCGCGGGTCACCGTCACGCGGAACGTGGCCGTGACCCCGTCCGCGACGGCCAGGTCTCCCTCGCAGACGAAGTCGAGGGTGGCCGAACCGGTGGTGTGCGAGAGCGTCAGGGTGGTGAGTTCGAGAGACCTGACCGGCCCGGGCACGTCGGTCAGCCCCAGCGCGTCGATCACCTCCGCCATGCCGAGGGTCTCGCCTGCCGTGAGGCCGCCGCTGAAGGCCCAGCCGCCCTGCGCGCCGCCCTCCTTCCCGGCCGAGATGTCGATACTCAGCGCGGAGCCGATCGACACCGTGCCCCCGACCCGGGCCGTGAATCCCCCGCCGTTCGCGTAGTAGACGTACAGGGACAGGGATCTGAGCGCGAGGGGGCCGATCGACCACTCACCCGTGGCCGCCATCCGAAGGAGGTACTCGTCCCCGAGGACGGCCGCGAACGACAGTTCACTGACGGCACAGTCCGCGGGCACCTCGTCCCCGGGTATGCCGAACGACTCCAGCAGGGACCGGACAAGGACCGGTCGCGTATCCGCCAGTGTGCCGGTAAGGGCCAGCTGTGGAAACCACACGGCTATGTCGAGCGGCAGCTTCCTGATGGTGAGCGAGGCCACGATCGCCATGGCGTCCACCGCATAGGCCACCGGTTCGGCAGCCGCCTTCTCGACCAGGCGGTAATCAAAGCCGGCGATATCCGCGGGGTTGAAGTCGACCGCGCTCAGCCCGGCTGCCGCCTCCTGCCAGACGGTGTCGCCGGCGAGGCGCCGGCCGAGCTTCTCCAGCTCGGCGGCGAAGGCTTCGGGACGCACCGGCCGCACGGCGACGGCGAGGCGCCCGAGGTCGTCCGCGGTGATCGTCGACACGACCTCCACCGTGTCGAACGTGCCGCCGAGCGCGACGGTGACCAGGCCCTGGCTCGTCACGGTCACCGACACACCCGTCACAGCCATGGTCACGGCGGCACCGACGGGCCAGGCGGGCGACACCCAGGTGAGCGAGAGCGAAAGCGTCGTCCGCCCGGCGTCCACCTCCGGTCGCCCGGTACCCGCCGCGGCCTGGCAGACACCGTCTGGGAAGGTGGCCAGGATGGCGCGCAGCTGCGTGGGGAGCGCGGTGTCCGCGGCCCGTAGTGTCGGTGGATCATCCAGGCTCAGGAGATGCGTTTTCAGGGCATCGAGATCCACTGAACCCCTCTCTCGGATCAGGGTCTTTTACTTCCAGGCCTTTTCTCGAAAACCACGGCATGTCTTTTCCCGGCCGACACGAGGCACAGCCACAGCCACACCGGGACCGACCGACGGCATCACGCCCGCGGCTCACTGTCACCTCTGGATCTGCGGCCCTTTCCTGCCCTCGATCCAGGTCCAGTCCTTGTCGTCGTACCTTTGTATTCCTACGCGCGTGACCACCTCACGCAGCGCGTTCGAAGCGGGCAAGGCGAATTTTCTACCGGGCCCCCCTCCCAGGTATCGAAGGATCTGCGTGTAGGCTTCGGAAAGCTTGTCGTAGCGCTTCCCCCTGACGCTACCTATTACACTGGAGGCTGCTTCGTCAAGCTTGTCGCCAGGATCGTCGAATCGATTCTGAGGACCTACGAAGAGGTTTCCGGGGATCCAGGCGTAGACGCCCATGAGATTGTCCCATCCAGTGGGACGCAGCTTGGCTTCCGAACCATGGCGAATCGCACCCGAATAGATCTTCGAGGCCAGGCCGGCCGCCTGCAGCGCGTCGGCGCCGCCAAGCTTCCCGACGGGAGAAAGAACATCGACATAACTTCCTCCACTGATACCGCCTCGGAGGTGGGGGAGAAATTCGAGCTTCTCGATGTCCCTGCTCTCGACGAGCTTGTTCCAGAAGTCCCTGAGCTTGCTGTACGGCACTATATGGTGGTACGTGAGGCCGATCTTCTTCTTGGAGATCTCGACATCGTCGAGACTACGGAAAAAATGTTCAGGCCTGTCCTTCGAACCCAACTTCAGATTGAACTCCTCCGGCGCCACGATGTCCCCCCACACACAGCCACGACCCGTCAGGACGAAACGCGGGACACGCGCTCCCGGCGCCGTTACCTGCTCCCAGGCAAGCGGCGGGACGGCGACAGTTCCCGTTGCACACAGAGGGGCTCGCTACGGGCACACAAGCCGCACCCGGGACGATCCACGAAAACCCATCGAACAACAGATTAAGGAACCCCCATCCCGCAGGGGAGCCATTTGCGGAAAGTCACGCAAAGTTATCCCCGGGCCTTCCGGGCCGGTCTTCGGCGGCCGAGCCTCGGCGGCGCGGGCACGGGTATTCCCGCCGAGCCCGTGAGCTGCGAAAGCAGCGAACTTCGGCCCCGGCCGGACGGGCCGCGTCGGCCGGGATCGGAGTCAGTGGCTGGATCCTTCGACGGCGGCGGGTGGAACGGTGCGTAGAGGGGCGGGTGGGCCGATGTGTGGCAGGGTTGCTGGAC
>NZ_JBFLUG010000158.1:0-15326 GCF_041008525.1 Parafrankia sp. FMc2
ACCGTGGCGGGCGGAGTCGTCCGGGTCGGGGCAGGCGGGCTGCCGAGCGTCGGGGCCGCGCTGCGTGCCGCGGCGGCGCCCGCCGTCCTGTCGATCGCACCCGGCCACTACCAGGAGGTTCTCGTCCCGACCAGCCACGCGGTGAACAGGAGACGACACATGCGCAGGTGGCGGGCCGAGGCGGCCTCCCCCGAACCGGGCCGGCCGGGTGGATCCGCCTCGGCGGGCAAAGCGGACGGGACCGTGGCGGGCGGAGTCGTCCGGGTCGGGGCAGGCGGGCTGCCGAGCGTCGGGGCCGCGCTGCGTGCCGCGGCGGCGCCCGCCGTCCTGTCGATCGCACCCGGCCACTACCAGGAGGTTCTCGTCCTGGACCGGGAGGTCCGGCTGGTGGCCGAGGAGGGCCCCGGCACGGTGTGGCTGACCGGTGACCAGCCGGTCGTCAGCCAGGCGAACGTGACGCTGGACGGTGTCGGCATCCTCCGCACGGGCGGGGCCACGAACACCCCGGCGCTCATCATCACCGCCGGCACGGCGGAGCTGTCGCGGTGCCAGGTCGCCGGCGGGCGGGTCGAGGTCACCGGCGGGTCCGCGAGCCTGGCGGACTGTCGCCTCACCGGCGCCGGCCTCGCCGGACTGCACGTGCTGGGCGAGGCGACGGTGACGGTGGACCGCTGCGTCATCGAGAGGGTCACGGGCACCGGAATGGTCGCCGGCGACACCGCCACCCTGGACGTCACCGCCAGCCGGGTCAGCGCCGTCGACGGCTCGGCGCTGCGGGCCCGCGGCAGCGCCACCCTGCGGGCCCGGGACTGCGAGCTCGACCGCAGCGGGCAGAGCGGCCTGCTCATCGAGGACGACGCCCGGGTCGAGCTGGAACGCTGCGTCGTCTGGCGGCCCGCCGCGGAGGGCCTGCGGATCCTGGGTTCGTCCGCGTTGGGTGCGGGGGGCGTGCGGCTGGTCGAGTGCGACATCGTCCGTCCGGGCGGTGACGGTCTGGTCCTCACGGGCGGGGCGCAGGCCGAGCTCACCCGCTGCCGGATCCACCGGCCGGGCCGCGCGGGCGCACTCGCGACCGGGCACGCGCTGCTGCGCCTGGACACCTGCGCCGTCGACCTCGCCGGCACCAGTGGCCTGGCCGCGCAGGAGAACGCCCGGCTGGAGTGCGTGGGCGGCCAGGTGCGCGGCTGCACCGCGAACGGGCTCTTCCTCGGCGGCGCCGCGAGTGCCGAGGTACGCGACCTGGCCGTGGAGGCGAACCGCTACAGCAACATCCACCTCGGCGGGACCGCGGCGGGCGTCCTGTCCGGACTGCGGCTGCGAGAGACGCCCGAGCACGGCCTGCACCTCGCCGGGGAGGCCACCGCGCGGCTGCGGGACGTAGCGGTACGGGACAGCGCCATGTCCGGCATCCGGGTGGACGGCACGGCCTCCCTCGTCACGGAGGACTGCGTCCTGGACGGGAACGCGACCGGGCTCGCCCTCGCCCCGGGGACGTCCGCGACCTGCTCCGCCACGGTGGTCAGCGCGAGCGCCGGGGCGGGCGTCGAGATCGGCGGCGGCGCCGAGGCGACGCTGCGCGGCTGTCGGGTCGAGCGGTCCGGCACGGCAGGCATCGTGCTGGCCGCGCAGGCGCGCGCCGAGGTCGAGGACTGCCAGGTCGACCGGGCCGCCGGCTCCGCGCTGGTGGTCTGGACGGGCGCCACCGCCGCCGTCCGCTCCACCCGCCTGGCGCACGCGGGCAAGAACGGCGTCTTCGTCGCCGACCACGCCCAGGGGACGTTCGACGACTGTGAGATCACCGGCTCCGTTTTCCCCGCCGTGCACGTGGGGGCGGGCGCGCGGCCGAGGTTCACCCGCTGCCGGTTCCGCGACTGCGAGGCGGACCTGAGCCTCGCCGAGGGCGCCGAGCCCGCGTTCGCCGACTGTGCGGTGAGCGGCGTGCGTGACGTCCACCTCCCGGCTCCGGCTGGTCCGGGCCCCACCGGTGGTCCGGGTGGTGCGGCCTCGCTCTCGATGGCGGGCGGCGGTGTCGCAGTGGCCGGGCCCGCGGACGGCGCCGGTGGCGGTGGCGGTGGCGGCCTGGCGCAGGCCGCGGCGGCCGGCTCCGCCGCGATTGAGCCGCCGCCCACGCTCGAGGAGCTGCTGGCGGACCTCGCCGGGCTCGTCGGCCTGGACCGGGTGAAGGCGGATGTCGGCGCGCAGGTGAAGCTGATGCAGACGGTCCGGCGCCGGCAGCAGGCCGGGCTGCCCGCGCCGCCGCTGAGCCGGCACCTGGTGTTCGCGGGGAATCCGGGCACCGGGAAGACGACGGTCGCGCGCCTGTACGGCCAGCTGCTCGCCGCGCTCGGCGTCCTCGAGAGCGGCCACCTGGTCGAGGCCGACCGCTCGGCCATGGTGGGCGAGTACGTGGGTCACACCGCGCCGAGAACCCAGGCGATGTTCCGCCGGGCGCTGGGCGGGGTGCTGTTCATCGACGAGGCGTACTCGCTCGTCCCGCACGGGTTGGGGAACGACTTCGGCCAGGAGGCCATCGCGACCCTGGTCAAACTGATGGAGGACCACCGCGACCGGGTGGTGGTCATCGTCGCCGGTTATCCGGCGGAGATGACCCGTTTCATCGCCTCCAATCCCGGGCTGGCCTCCCGGTTCTCACGGACGATCACTTTTGAGGACTACAGCTCGGCGGAACTCACCCAGATCGTCGCGCGCCAGTGCCGCATCCACGAGTACCAGCTCCCCGACGCCACCGTGGCGGCGCTGGACGCCCATTTCGCCGCCACCGGGCGCGAGCACGGATTCGGCAACGGCCGGTTTGCCCGCCAGGTCTTCCAGCAGATGACGGAGAACCAGGCACAGCGGGTCGCCGAACTGTCCGCGCCGACCACGGACGATCTTCTCCGGCTCGCGCCGACCGATCTGCCCGCACCCACCTCGGAAGAATGATCGACCCGGCGCCGCACGGCGGCCTGGGCGCAGGGTGGGCGCACGCCACACAGGACGCTCCGGGTTACCGCCACCGCCCAGGCGAATTCCGGGAACGGGTTTAAACGGATTTCCGTGACATATGGCGCATGCCTGGCGATGACCGACATAGCCGCAGTAACCTCGCTCCGAGCAATCGTCTGCACACAGATCGCGGTTGTCGTCCGTCTCCGGCAGAGGGGCCTGGCCATGGCGAACCCGTCCGCCGGTGACGCGCACGCGGGCCGGGCCTCCGGACCGGCGGCGACCGGAGCGCCGGACAGGCCGGACAGGCCGGACGGCCCCAACGCCGCGCACGCCCTTCGCGTCCTGTTCGACGAGAACGCCGCGGACCTGCTTCGGTACCTGCGCCGGATCAGCCCGGACGACCCGGGCCGCGCCGAGGATCTGCTCCAGGAGACGTTCCTGCGGGCGTGGCGCCACCGGGACGGGCTCGCCGCCCACGCCAGCGCCCGGGCGTGGCTGTTCCTCGTCGCGCGCAATCTCACCGTCGACTGGCACCGCCGGCAGGCGGCGCGCCCGCAGGAACTGCCCGTGCCCACTGTCGAACCGGCGCGCGCGGCCGACCGGCGGGCAGCCGACAGCCTGGACGCCGCACTGCTGCGTACCGATCTGGTCCGGGCACTGCGGGCGTTGTCCCGGCCGCACCGCGAGGCCCTCGTCCACCTGCACTGCCTGGACCGCACCCAGCGCGAGACGGCCGCCGCCCTGGAAATCCCGCTCGGGACCGTCAAGTCACGCCACCACACCGCCGTGCAGGAGCTGCGCCGGGTGCTGGCCACCCGGGGAATCCACGGCCGCTGATCAGACGGATCGGCCGTTGATGGCCTCAGTCAACATTGCTATCCTTGTAAGGATACATGCCATAAGCCGATGATAAGGCATGCCGAGTGCCGCCGGCGGCAGCAACGGAGACGTGTCAGAACACCGGCGTCCTTACGCGCAGGGGGTCTCGACCGTGGTGTGTCACCGGGGTCGGCCGCCCGGCCAGCCGCGGAGCCGGCCATGACCGGATCCGCAGTACTCGACAACACCCACGAGCAGGACCGAGGAATCTCCTATGCAGCCCTGTGAACCCACGAAGACCCCGGAAGTCGTCGACCAGGAGGCGCTGCACCAGAAGTACCTCGCCGAGCGTGACAAGCGGTTACGCCGCGACGGCCAGCGGCAGTACGTGGAGACCGGCGACGATTTCGCCGAGTTCTACGAGGCTGATCCGCACACCCCGGTCACGCCGCGCACGCCCATCGACGGCGATATCGAGGTGGTGATCCTCGGCGGCGGCTTCTCGGGTCTGATCGCCGCGCACCGCCTGCAGCAGGCCGGCATCACCGACTTCCGGATCGTGGAGCTGGGCGGGGACTTCGGCGGCGTCTGGTACTGGAACCGCTATCCGGGAATCCAGATCGACTCGGACGCCTACTGCTATCTCCCGCTTCTTGAGGAGACCGGCTACCTGCCGAAGGAGAAGTTCTCCCACGGTGACGAGTGCTATGAGCACGCACAGCGCGTCGGGCGCCATCTCGGAGCGTACGAGAAGGCGCTGTTCCACACCCTGATCCGTTCGCTGGAGTGGGACGAGGAGATCCAGCGCTGGCGGATCGCCACCAACCGCGGTGACACGATCCGGGCCCGGTTCGTCATCATGTGCCAGGGCCCCTACAACCGACCCAAGCTCCCCGGAATCCCCGGCATCTCCGACTTCCGCGGGCACACCATCCACACCGCGCGCTGGGATTTCGACTACACCGGCGGGAACCTGCACGGCGGGCTCGACAGGATCGCCGACAGGCGGATCGCCGTGATCGGCACGGGTTCCAGCGGCGTCCAGGCGATTCCGCATCTGGCCCGCGGCGCGAAGCACCTGACGGTGTTCCAGCGGACGCCGTCCTACGTCTTCGAGCGCTCCGACTCCCCGACCGACCCGGAATGGGCGGCCTCCCTGAAGCCCGGGTGGCGGGAGGAGCGCCAGCGCAACTTCCACAACGCGACCTTCGCCTTCTACTCGCCCGGCGAGCAGGACTGGATCTGCGACGCCTGGACGGAGGTCTCCCGCAACCTGGCGGCCCGCCTCAACGCCACGGACGGCTGGGGCGCACTGGCCGATCCCGTGACGTTCGCCGAGATGCACGAGGCCGAGGACTACCGGGTCGCGGAGCGGATCCGTCAGCGGGTCGACAGCGTCGTCACCGACCCGAAGACCGCGGAGGTCCTCAAGCCGTACTTCCGCATCCTGTGCAAGCGCCCGGTCTTCAACGACGAGTACCTGCCGACCTTCAACCGGCCGAACGTGACCCTCGTCGACGTGTCGGACGCGAAGGGCGTCGAGCGGATCACCGAGCGCGGGGTCGTCGCCAACGGCATCGAGTACGAGGTCGACTGCATCGTCTTCGCCAGCGGCTTCGAGATCACCAGCTCCCTCGACCGGCAGCTGGCCATCCAGCCGCTCGCCGGGCGCGAGGGCAGGTCCCTCTACGACCACTGGGACAAGGGCTTCCGCACGCTGCACGGCATCATGTCGCACGGCTTCCCGAACTACTTCTCGACCGGCTTCATCCAGGGCGGTGTCACCGCGTCCACGACCAGGATGTTCGAGCAGCAGGCCGACCACATCGCCTACATCATCGCGGCGGCGAAGACGCGCGGGGCGACGGTCGTGGAGCCCACCGCCGAGGCGGAGGAGAACTGGGTCCGCACCATCCGCGAGAACAGGATTGACAACACCCGTTTCGTCGGCGAATGCACCCCCGGCTACTACAACAGCGAGGGCGAGACGGGCGGGCGCTTCTTCCTCGGCGAGCCCTACGGCCCCGGCTTCTACGCCTTGGAGGAGCTGTTGCAGGACTGGCGTGACGCCGGCGACCTGAACGGCCTGGACCTGAACAGCTGACACCACGCTCGACTCGACCGTCGGCCGCCCCGCCACCCGAGGATGGTGGCGGGGCCCTACGAGTGACGGCCCGGTCGCCGCGGCCGGGTTGCCGCGCCCCAGGTCAGCCAGGCTGGCGCGCCGCGCGGGCAGCCGCCTGCCGGCGAATCTCGGCGCGGGCCAGCGCCGCCTTGTGGACTTCGTCGGGCCCGTCCGCGAAACGCAGCGTGCGGATGCTCGCGTAGGCCTCGGCGAGCGGGAGGTCCTGGGACAGACCCGCCGCGCCGTGCGCCTGGATGGCCTTGTCGAGGATCCACTGCACCGCGGCCGGAGTCGCGATCTTGATCGCCTGGATCTCGGTGTGCGCCGCCCGGTTCCCGACGGTGTCCATCAGCCAGGCCGTCTTGAGGACCAGCAGCCGCAGCTGCTCCACCCGCACCCGGGCCTCGGCGATCCAGTCGCGGATCACGCCCTGCTCGGCCAGCGGACGCCCGAACGCGACCCGGTTCTCCACCCGCGCGCACATCAGCGAGATCGCTCGCTCCGCGACGCCGATCGAGCGCATGCAGTGGTGGATCCGCCCGGGCCCCAACCGGGCCTGGGCGATCCCGAAGCCCTGCCCCTGGGCGCCGATGAGGTTCGCGGCCGGCACCCGGGCGTTGACGAACTCCAGCTCCGCGTGCCCCCCGTGGTGGTGGTCGTCGTAGCCGAACACCTCCATCCCCCGGCGTATCACCAGCCCGGGGGTGTCCCGCGGGACGAGGATCATCGACTGCTGGTGGTGCCGGTCGGCATCGGGGTCGGTCTTCCCCATCACGATGAAGATCTTCGCGTCGGGGTTCATCGCACCGGTGATCCACCACTTGCGTCCGTTGATGACGTACTCGTCACCGTCCCGCTCGATCCGGGTGGAGATGTTGGTCGCGTCGGAGGAGGCCACGTCCGGCTCGGTCATCGCGAACGACGAGCGGATCTCGCCGGCCAGCAGCGGCTCCAGCCACTGCGCCCGCTGCGCCTCGCTGCCGAACATCGACAGCACCTCCATGTTGCCGGTGTCCGGCGCGGAGCAGTTCAGCGCCGCCGGCGCCAGGCGGCCACCGTGGCCGGTGATCTCCGCCAGCGGCGCGTACTGCAGGTTGGTCAGGCCGGCGCCGTGCTCCCCGGGGAGGAACAGGTTCCACAGCCCACGGCTGCGCGCCTCGGCCCGCAGCTCGGCCAGGACCGGCGGCCGCGTCCAGGCCCATCGCTGCCCCTGCCGCTCAAGCTCGGCGAGCTGCTCCCGGAACACCGGCTGCGCCGGCTCGACGTGGGTCGCCATGAAGTCGAGGAGGTTCTCCCGCAGCTCCAGGGTCTTTGCGTCGAAACCGAAGTCCATCAGGGGTACTCCTCCTCGAGCACGGCGAACTGGCCTCGAGGAGCGTATCGACCCGCGGCGCCCCGGTCGTTGTTTGCCTGATCGGCCGTTCAGGGCACCGAATCCGCCTACCGTGCCTGTCTCGGGGCACAGACCGCGGCAGAGCCACGGTTCCGGGACGCGTCAACCAACCTGGCCTGCGCTCCAGTCGATGAGCGGTGGCCGCACGGCGGCGCAGAGCGGGTTTCCCCTGGCGTCGGTGAGCTTCAGGCGGGCGAGGAGACCGCCGGCCCGCCTGGCGGCGTCGAGGGTGGCGGGGTCGACAGCGTCGAACATCAGTTTCGCTCGGCTGAACCTGGCGAAGGTGCCGGCGCCGTCGAGAGTGCCCCAGGACAGGTAGACGAACCGGCCCCCGGGTCGGCCCTGGATATGGGGCCCGGTGATGTCCAGACCGGCCTGGGTGGGGAGCGCGGTTGCCTGCAGTGTCCAGACGGCCGCCGGTGCGTCGCCGGGGTGCAGGTCCAGCAGGTCCTCCCGGCCATCCCGGCCCCTTCGGCCCTGTACTCCGACCTGGATACCGCGGTGGTGGAGGAGGTCGCGGCCGGGGAGGTCGGTGGCCTCGATGCGGATCCGGATGGCGGCCGGATCTCCGCCTGCGACTGGCCGCCCGGTGGGGATGGGGTCACTCCCGGTCATGACGCGGAGAATAGCGCGACTTCGCCGCGACCACAGGTCGTGACCACAGGTTCTGGGGGTCGCCAGGATCAGTCGCGGGACCGCCGGGCCCGGAGCTGGCGGCGGGAGGAGATGCCGAGTTTGCGGAAGATGTTGCGGAGGTGGGCGTCGACGGTGCGGGGGCTGATGAACAACCGGGCCGCGACCTCCTTCGACGTCGCTCCGCCCGCGACCAGGCCGGCGATGTGCGCCTCCTGCGCGGTGAGCTCGTCGGTGCCGCCAGGCGCCCGCCCGCGGGCACTCTCCCCGGTCGCGCGCAGCTCGCCGGCGGTGCGGTCGGCGAAGGCCGCCATGCCGGTGAACCGCTCGTGGGCGGTGCGCAGGTGCCGGCGGGCGTCCCGCCGCCGGCCGCGGCGACGCAGCCACTCCCCGTAGAGCAGGTGCGCCCTGGCCAGGTAGGGCCCGAACGGGCTCGCCTCGAGATGGCCGACGGCCGCGCGAAAATCGCCCTCGTCGCCGGTGACCAGCCCACGGGTGTAGGCGCCGACACCGAGCGCCCACGGGGTGCCGCTGCCCTCGGTGCGCTCGGTGAGCGCCGCCAGGGCAGTGGCGGCGGCCTCGTGCGCACCGCACCGGACTGCGGCCTCGACCAGCTCCGGCAGGGCGACCGCGGCGACGAACAGGTCGCCGTGTCGGGTTGCCGCGCCGGCCGCGGCGAGTGCCGCCGGGTAGTCGGCGAGACCGTTGCTCAGGACCGCGGTGGCCCATTCCGCGTTGGCGATCGTCTGGCCGGTGCCGCTCGCGACAGCCTCCGCGGTGAACGACTCGATCACCGGCCGCGCCTCGGCCGGGCGACCGCGCAGTGCGGCGAGATGCAGCCGCGGGTAGGCCAGCGGCGCCACCCCGACCGCGTCCGCCACGACCTCCTCCTCGGCGATCGCCGCCGTCGCGGCACCGAAGTCACCGACGTGCACCGCGCTGACCGCCGCCAGGCCCAGGCCCAGGCGCAGCGTGAGCGCCGAGCCCGACTCCCGGGCGGACGCCAGCACCCACTCGGTGATCACGTCGTGGGCGTCGACGTCCCAGCATTCGACGGCGAGCATCGCCGCCAGTGCCGGCCGCGCCCGCCACCGCGAAGGCGAGGCGACGATCTCACGGACGGGCCGCGATGCCGTCCGGTGCCCTTCCGTCGCCAGCCGTACCAGCGCGTCCAGCAGGTCCGGCAGGTCCGGCGGGCCGGGAACCCGCGGCGCCGCCCGCGCGGCCTCGACCACCATGTCCATGACCCCGCTCGCCCGGCCGACGACCAGGGCCATCTCGACGGCATCGAGGAAGCAGGCCCGCGACCGGCGGGGATCCGCCGCGGCCAGCCGCCGGGCCGCGCGCAGCATGTGCGCCGGGCCGTCGCCGTCGCGGTGGCGCACGAAACTGAGCTGCCCGTGGATCAGCTCGACCTCGGCGAGCGAGACAGGGTCGTCCTCGTCCACGGTGACCGCCGTGAGCAGGCCGGCCGCCGCGTCGAGCGCCCCGTCGGCGAGGTGGGCCCGCGCGGCCGCGAGGGCACGCTCGGTGCGGTGCGCGGGATCCTGGGAGAGGGCCGAAGCCCGTTCGAGGAACGCCGCTGCGGCCGCCGCTCCCCCGCGTGCCCGCGCGCGCTCGGCACAGCGGCTCAGCTCGGCGGCGACGTCCTCGTCGGGCCCGGTACCGGCCTGAGCACGGTGCCAGGCCCTGCGGTCGGGGTCCCGCCCCGGGTCCGTGGCCTCGGCGAGCGCGCGGTGCGCGGCGTGCCGCTCCCGCGCGGCGGCGGCCTGGTAGACGGCGGACCGGGCCAGCGGATGGCAGAACCGCACGCGCGGGCCGAGATCGACCAGCCCGGACGCCTCCGCGAGTGCGCCGGCCGGCGGCTCGACCCCGAGGCGCTCGGCCGCGGCCCACAACAGACCGGGATCACCGGTCGGATCGGCACTCGCCACGGTCAGCAGCTGCCGGGCCGCGTCGGGCAGCGCGCCGAGGCGGTCCTGGAAGCTGCGTTCGACCCGGCTGGGGACGGAGGACGGATCGGGCAGCGCGAAGCCGCCCGCTCCCGGCAGCTCGAGCAGCGCGAGCGGGTTGCCTCTGGCCTCGGCGACCACGCGGTCCCGCACGATCTCGTCGAGCGTCGCGCGGGTGTTCGCCACGAGCTGGCGGGCGTCGCCGTCGGCCAGCCCGGCCACCTCGACCCCCGGCAGCTCGTCGACCCCCGGCAGCTCGTCGAGCCTGTGCCGCGCGGCCAGCACCATCGCCACCGGTTCGGCCGCGATGCGGCGCGCCAGGAACGTCAGCACCCGCGTCGAGGCGTCGTCGAGCCAGTGCGCGTCGTCGACGAGGCACAGCAGCGGACGCGCCCGCGCCGCCGTGACCAGCAGGTCCAGGGCCGCCATCGCGATGCGGAACGGCTCCGGTGTGCCGTCGGCGAGGCCGAACGCCCTCCGGAGGGCCAGCCGGTGCGGCGCCGGCAGCCCGCCGAGCTCCCCGAGAACCGGGAGGCACAGCTGGTGCAGCGCGGCGAACGGCAGCTCGCTCTCGAACTGCGATCCGGACGCCTCGACGACCCGCATTCCCTGGGCGCGGCGCCGCAGCTCGTCCAGCAGCGCACTCTTGCCGATGCCCGCCTCACCGCGGAGCACCAGCACCCCGCCCTGGCCGTTTCCGGCGCCGGCGACGAGCGCCTCAAGCCGGCGGAGTTCCTCGCCCCGGCCGACAAGCGCCCGGGGCGCACGGACAGAGGTGCCCACAGGTCAGACGCTATCGCCCCGGGGCCCGTATAGGTGGCTTTCACCGATGCGAGGAATCCACGCCGGCGCAAGGCTCGAGTACAGCAGTTGCCCGTCCGACCTTGTATTCGGCCAAGGAAAGGACGACATCCGATGATCTACCACACGGTCCGCCTGACTCTTCGCCCCGACGCCCCGGCCGACCGGGTGGCGGAGGCGGTCGAGAGCCTGCGCAACCAGGGCCGGGTCATCCCCTCGGTCACCTCGTTCGTGGTCGGCCGTGACGTCGGCGGCGAGTTCGAGTGGGGCGCGACCTACGTGATCGAGGATCTCGACGGTTACTGGCAGTACCTCAAGCACCCCGCCCACCGGCACACCGACGAGATCGGGCTCCCCCTGACCGCGACCTTCGTCTCCTTCGATGTCACGGACGACCCGGACCCCCGGATCGCCGAGAAGATCGCCGACCTGCACCGGCGCCGGTACGAGGAGGACCCGGCGCTGACGAAGCTGGTCTCCGACCTCGCGTCTTACAGCGGCAGCAGCTCTCCCGAGGCGCACGCCCACTGAACCTCCGCGGCACCGCGGCACCCAAGGCACCCGCGGGATCCGACACGTCCGAGGGAGCGAGACGACATGACGCTCAGAGCACAGATCGACCTGGCCGGCCGGGCCGCCGAGGTCCTTCGGGGCGAGATGGGCCCGGAGCGGGTCGTGACCTCCGGGCCGGCCTTCGACGCGGCTCGCACCATCTGGAACGGTGCGGTCGCGCACCGGCCCGGGGTCGTCGTGCGCTGCGGGCAGCCCGGGGACGCACAGGCCGCGGTACAGGTCGCCCGTGACCTCGCGCTCCCGCTGTCGGTACGCGGCGGCGGCCACGACTGGGCCGGACGGGCACTGACCGAGGGAGGCCTGACCCTCGAGATGGGCGGCCTGCGCCAGGTGTCCATCGACCCCGTCGCCATGATCGCGCGGGTGGGTGGCGGCGCCACGGCGGCGGACGTCGCCACCGCCGCACGGGAGCACGGGCTGGTCGCGGTCACCGGCACCGCGGGGGCCGTCGGCATGGTCGGGCTGTCCCTTGCCGGCGGGTACGGACCGCTGAGCGGCCGGTTCGGCCTCGCCGTGGACAACGTGCTCTCCGTCGACCTGGTTCTGGCCGACGGCTCCGCCGTCACGGCGGACCCCGAGCACGAACCCGACCTGTTCTGGGCGCTGCGCGGCGGCGGCGGCAACTTCGGCGTCGTCACCGCCATGAACATCCGGCTGCACCGCGTACCGACACTGCTCGCCGGAATGATCATGTACCCGTGGGTACAGGCACCGTCGGCGCTCGCCGCCCTCGCCGACGTCCTGCTGGACGGACCGGACGAGCTGACCGTGCAGACCGGCATCGTCACCGGGCCCGGCGGCGACCCGGTGCTGTTCCTCGCGCCGGCCTGGAGCGGCGAGGCCGACCAGGCCGAGCGCGCGCTCGCATCGCTCGCCGCCCTCGGCGAGCCCGTCATGGCCCAGCTCGGCCCCACCGAGCTGGCCGAGCTGCTCGCGAGCACCGACGGCATGTTCCCGTTCGGCCGGCACATCGAGATCCGCCCGCGGACCCTTCCCGGACTCACCCCGAGTGCCCGCTCCGCCCTGCTGGCGGGTGGCGACGCACTGACGTCGCCGCTGTCGGCGGTCTCGCTGCACAGCCTGCACGGTGCCGCCGCGCGCATCCCCGCCTCGGCCACCGCGTTCGGCAACCGCACGGCGCACCTCGTGGCCGAGACCATCGCCGTCTGGGAACCGGGTGACGAGGCCGCTTCGCGGCACCGCGGCTGGGCCCGCGGCCTGTCCGCCGCGCTGGCTCCCGAAGCACTGCCCGGCGGCTACCCCAATCTGCTCGCAGCCGACGAGACCGACCAGATCACGCACGCCTACGGCCCGAACACCACTCGGCTGCTCGACATCAAACGACGCTACGACCCCGACGTTCTCTTCCGGGCGACACCGCTCCCCGCCGCCGGTACTGACGATGCTCGCGGTACTGACGGTAATGACGGTGCGGCCGACGCCGGCTGAGAAGTGCGGGAAGACCGGATCCGGTACGCATTCGACCCTGCGGAGGAGAAGTGCGCCTGCTTTTCTCGGTAACGCCCGCGTTCGGACATCTGCTGCCGATGGTGCCGCTCGCCCGGGCGGCCATGGCGCGAGGGCACCAGGTAGGGATCCTCACCAGCGCGGGAATGGCCGACATCCTGGCGCGTGAACTGCCCGGCGCCGAACACCTGCCCGCCGGCACTATGCCGGCCGAGTTCGCCGCCGAAGCGGCCCGGCGCACCGGCGAGGATGTCATGCAGCCCACACCGGCCGCCATCGGAGTGATCTTCGGGGGCGTCCGGCTGGAGACGGCGTCCGGCGCCGCCAGGCGGGTCGCGGCGGGCTGGAAGCCGGAGATCGTGGTCGCGGAGGCGTTCGACACCGTCGGCCCGGCGGTCGCCACCGAACTCGGGGTGCCATGGCACCAGGCCGGCCTCGGCCCGGCACTGCCCGCGCCGATCACCGCGTCCATCGCCGGCGCGGCGGCGGGCTGGTATCGGGAGCACGATCTGCGCCCGATGCCGCCCCGGACCTACATCGACCCCTGCCCGCCCGTCATGCAGGAGCCGGGATGGCACAGCCCGGTGCGGCGGGTGCCGGTGCGATCCGAGCCGCATGCGACACCCGGCTCGGCCTGGACCCCGCCGGCCCGGATTCCGGGACGTCCGCGGGTGCTCGTCACGCTCGGCACCGTCTTCTCCGACCAGGCGGTGCTCGAGGAGGCGGTACGGGCCGTCGCGTCGACCGGCGCCACCGTCATCGCCACCGTCGGCATGGCTCTCCGGGAGGCGCCGGGCTCCGCCCGGGCCCCGGCGTCGGACACCGGCTCCGTGCGTTCCACTGGCTCCGTGCACTTCGTCCGGTTCGCACCGATGGAACGGCTGATGGCGGACGTCGACCTGGTCATCTCGGCCGGCGGCAGCGGCACGGTGCTGGCCGCGATGAGCCGTGGCGTGCCGATGGTGTTGTGGCCGCAGGGAGCCGACCAGCCCATCAACGCGGCCCGGGCCAGGGCGGCCGGCGTCGCAGCCGTGGTCGGCCACGGCGCCGAGCTCCCCGGCGCGGTCATCTCGGCGCTGGCGGACGAGAACCTGCGGAGCGCCGCGGCCAGCGCGGCCCGACAGGTCGCCGCACTGCCCTCCGCGGACGAGGCGCTGACCGAGATTGTGAATCTGTCCACCGTCTGACGCCGCCGCCGCTGGTGGGAGCCGCAGCCCGCTATGAATGGGGACAGCGGGCGCGGTGCTGGCGGACGGAGGACAGCCGTGGATCTTTCTGGTCTGGGGGTGTGGAGTACCCAGCTGCGCTTCGGTGCTGCGGCCGAGGCGGCCGAGGCCGCCGCCGAGCTCGAGGAGCTCGGATTCAGCGCCGTGTGGATCCCGGACGCCGGCGGGCCGGTGTTCGACACCGTCGCCAACCTGCTGGCTGCCACCCGACGGATCGTCGTGGCCACCGGCGTGCTGAACCTGTGGATGTACTCGCCTGAGCAGACCGCAGCGGCACACGCGGAACTCGTCGCCGCCCACGGGGAACGTTTCCTGTTGGGGATCGGGGTGAGCCACGCCACCCGGGTCGACGCCACGGAACCCGGGCGCTATCGGCGCCCGCTGGCGGCGATGGGCCGGTTCCTCGACGGCCTCGACGCCGCGCAGCCGCCCGTGCCTGCCGGGGTGCGGGTACTGGCTGCGCTGGGTCCGAAGATGCTGGACGTCGCGGCGGCACGGGCCCGTGGGGCACATCCGTACCTCGTGACGCCGGAGCACACCCGGCTCGCCCGTGAGGCACTGGGCGACGGTCCACTTGTGCTCCCCGAGCAGACCGTGATCCTGTGCGGCGGGCGCGACGAGGCGCGGGTGGTCGGGGCCGAATGGCTGCGCAGATATCTCGCTCATCCGAACTACGCCAACAATCTGCTCCGGCTGGGCTTCTCCCCCGGCGACCTGGCGACGGTCAGCGACCGGCTTTTCGATGCGCTGATCGCGTGGGGGGGACGAGGAGGCCATCCGGCGGCGGGTGGACGAGCACCGTGCCGCTGGCGCCGACCACGTGGCCCTGCAGGCACTCGCGCCCGACCAGGGCGCATTTCCCCGCGAGCAGTGGCGTCGCCTCGCGGCATTGCTGTAAACAGGCTCCCATGCCGGAATCGAGCACGTTCGAGCTGTCCTGCGGGCTTCCGCCGGGCCCGGATTTCGCGGATCTCGCTGTCCTCGCCGAGGAACTTGGCTATGCGCGAGTCTGGATCTTCGATTCGGCTCCGCTGTGGGAGGACCCGTTCGCGCACCTCGCCCTGGCCGCCGTGCGGACGAGTCGGATCGGTCTCGGCACCGCGGTTCTGATTCCCTCGCAGCGGGCGGTCATGACCATGGCGTCGGGCATCGCGACCATCGCCCGGCTCTCCGAGGGGCGCTTCCGCGCCTGTTTCGGCACCGGCTACACCGCCCGCATGACCATCGGCCAGCCGCCGATGCCGCTCGACGCCCTCTTCGACTACTGATGATTAATATGTGGTGTCACTATGTCTGGTGACGGCTGCTGGCGAGTGGGTAAACCTTTTACATGAGGTATGCGACGGGTGGCGGGTTGACGCCCGCCGAGCAGGTGGAAAGGGAACGGG
>NZ_JBFLUG010000159.1:0-15263 GCF_041008525.1 Parafrankia sp. FMc2
GGGGGGCGGGTGATGTGTATAGGGGGCAGGGGGTGGTGGGGCGGGCAGGACGGGGGCCGCGGCGAAGGTGGAACCTGCTGTCGCGACGAGGCCGGCCTCGCGGGTGAGACGTTCCCGTTCGGCGGCCGCCTCACGGGCGGCGTGGGCGGCGGCCGCGGCTTCGGCGGCCTGGCGGGCCCGCAGCGCGGCCGCCTCCCGTTCGCGGGCCTCGCGCTCCAGTTCGGCCTGCCGGTCGATCAGCGTGTCCAGCAGGCCGTGCTGCTCGGCCGCGGAGGCCTCGAGGGCCCGACGCTGCCCGGCCAGCGAGTCGACGAGGCGCTGGCGGCTGGCGCGGGTCTCGTCGGCGGTGTCCCTCGCCTCGGTCTGGTCGTGGCGGGCGAGGCGCAGGTCGGCTTGGGCGGCCCGCTGCCGCCGGGACAGCGCGTCGACCGCGCCGGCGCGGTCGAGGGCGGTGCGGGGGTCGCCGGTGAGCAGGATGGAGAGTTGCTCGAGGCCGCGTGAGCGGTAGGCGGAGGTTGCGAGCCCGCGGTGCCGGGCGGCCGCGGCGCGCACGGCCGTGTCGGCGGATTCGAGGCGTTCGCGGGCCGTGGCGGCGGCGCGGTCAGCCTCGGCGAGGCGGATGCGCTCGGCGTTGTACTGCTCGGCGGCCACGGACATCTGGTGGCCGAGTTCGTCGATGCGCTCCCGTGTCGCCGCGATCTGCGCGGTGACGGCTCCGAGGTCGTCGTCCTGGCGACCGCTACCGCTACCGCTACCGCTGTCGCTGCCACCGCCACCGCCGTTACCGCTGTCGCCGCCGCTGTCGCGGGGCTGCGGGCCGGGCTCGGCCCGGGCGATGCCCGCCCCGAGCCCGGCGGCGGGACCGGGGCCGATCCCGGTCAGGGAGGGCCCGACGGCCAGGACGCCGACCAGAGCGACGAGAGCCGGGCGCACGCTCCGTGAACTCCCGGCCGGCGTTATGGGCGCGCCGCGCGGATTCCTGACGGGCGCCGGGTTGTACGCATTCCCGTCCTCTACACCCGATATACCACCTGACGTGGATGAATCGGGTGTAGATATGCCCGATTGGGGGATAGTGCTGGTCTCGTGGGGCGAGCTGCCGGCGCTATGCCAGCCCTCCGCCGGAACACCCGTCACGACGCCGCACCGTAACTCTGTGCAGTTGTACAGTCACGGAAGCACGCCGAACGCCACGGAGGGTCTCGGAACGCCCACTGGGAGCCCATGCCTGGCGCGCATGAACCGCCCAATTAATCGATTTCACATGTCGGAAACAGGATAGACACTAGGACGGAACAGATCTTATCGACTCTTCGGCCGGAGGGTCCGGGACGAGCGCAGCGTGGCCGGGGACCGGGTAGCGCAGGTCCGCGCGGTGGGCGCGGGGGGAATGACAGGAGAGACATGGACGAATTGAGCTCGGGCGATACCGCGTGGGTGCTGATCAGTGCCGCGATCGTGCTCTTCATGACGCCCGGCCTGGCGTTCTTCTACGGCGGCATGGTCCGTGCGAAGAATGTGCTCGGCATGCTGATGCAGAACTTCTTCACCATCGGCCTCATCAGCCTGGTGTGGTCGGTGATCGGCTTCAGCCTTGCCTTCGGTGAGGGCAACGGCTTCTGGGGCGGTTTCGACTTCTTCGCGCTCCAGGACCTGTCGGCCGGTGACGGCGCGATCCCCTACGTCGCGTTCGTCGCCTTCCAGATGATGTTCGCGATCATCACCCCGGCGCTGATCACCGGGTCGAGCGCGGACCGGATGAAGTTCAGCGCCTTCGCCGCCTTCGTGACGCTGTGGTCGATCTTCGTCTACTCGCCGATCGCGCACTGGGTGTGGGCCGGTTCCGGCTGGCTGTTCGAGCGGGGCGCCCTCGACTTCGCCGGCGGCACCGTCGTCCACGCGAACGCCGGTATCGCCGCGATCGTGCTCGCGGTGTTCCTCGGCAGGCGGCGCGGCTGGCCGGGCGGCGACTTCCGTCCGCACAACGTGCCGTTCGTACTGCTGGGCACCGCCATCCTGTGGGTTGGCTGGTTCGGGTTCAACGCCGGCTCGGCGCTGGGCGCGAACAAGGTCGCGGCCTACGCGCTGATCAACACCCAGATCGCGGCGGGTGTGGCCATCCTCGGCTGGATCGCGATCGAGGTGCTGCGGGACGGCAAGGCCACCACCCTCGGCGCTGCCTCGGGCGCGGTCGCTGGCCTCGTGGCCATCACCCCTGCCTGCGGTTTCGTCTCCCCGATGGGCTCGATCGCCATCGGTCTGATCGCCGGCGCTGTCTGCGCCCTGGCGACCTCGATCAAGGGCAAGGTCGGCATCGACGACTCGCTCGACGTCGGCGCCGTCCACCTCGTCGGTGGTGTGCTCGGCGCGCTGCTCACGGGCTTCTTCGCCACCCTCGACACCAACGAGGCGGGCAAGGACGGCGTGTTCTACGGCGGTCCCTGGAGCGTCGTCGGCGAGCAGGCGCTGGCCATCGGCGCGACCCTCGGCTACTCCGCGGTCGTGACCGCGCTGATCGCCCTGGCCATCAAGTACACGATCGGCCTGCGGATCTCCGAGGAAGAGGAGGAGCAGGGCCTCGACGAGGCGCTGCACGGCGAGACGGCCTACCGGCTCACCTCCATCGGCGGCAGCAGCAGCGGGCACAAGACCGTCGCCGCGGCCCGGGTCCCTGAGGAGGTCCAGGCATGAAACTCGTGACCGCAGTGATCAAGCCGTTCAAGGTCGACGACGTGAAGACCGCGCTGGAGGGTCTCGGCGTCCATGGCCTGACCATCTCCGAGGTGCAGGGATACGGGCGGCAGAAGGGTCACACCGAGGTCTACCGCGGTGCGGAGTACAAGGTCGATTTCGTCCCGAAAATCAAGATCGAGATCCTCGTGGACGACGAGGCTGTGGATGATCTCGTCAGTGCGATCACGACGTCCGCACAGACCGGCAAGATCGGTGACGGGAAAGTCTGGGTGGTACCCGTCGAGGCAGTTGTCCGTGTACGGACTGGTGAACGGGGCTCGGACGCTCTGTAAACCGCCGAAAACAATCTGGGGGCGCGCCTGTCACGGCGCGCCCCCTTTTGTTTCGGCGCGGTCACCAGGGGCCGCGTCCGGCCGGTCGCTGGTTGTGGCGGCGGTCCTGTCATCAGGATCGGCTTCGGCCGGTCGCGGCCGGGAGTTCTCGGCTGCATATCTGCGGACAGCGCGCCGGAAAGCGTGCGGGAGTGCCAGGCTGGGGGACTGGGGGGCGACCAGAGGACCAGAACGGACAGGGGTGGCCGGTGGACGCGAGACTCCAGGCCCTGCGGGGCCGCGCGGATGCCTTTCCCGGTGTGACCGGGCCGGCGCTGCGGGCCGGCCTGACCGACCTCGCCGACGCCGCGCTTGCCGAGCTCGTCGGTGAACCAGGTCCCGGAACCGCCCTGCTCGCCGTCGGCGGCTACGGGAGGCGCGAGCCCGCGTTCGGCAGCGACCTCGACCTCGTGCTCCTCCACGACGGCCGCCGCCGGGACATCTCGGCGCTCGCCGACGCCATCTGGTACCCCCTGTGGGACGCCGGAGTCGGCCTGGACCACAGCGTCCGCACCGTCGACGAGGCGGTGTCCGTCGCCGACTCCGATCTGAAGGCGGCGATGGGCCTGCTCGACGCCCGCCTGGTCCGCGGCGACGCGGCCCTTGCCGAGAAGCTCGTCGAACGGGTCCGGTCCCGCTGGCGGGCCCGGGCACCGCGCCGGCTGCCCGAGCTCGCCGCATCGGTCGCGGAGCGCGCCCGCCGTAACGGGGAGGCCGCCTTCCTCCTCGAACCGGACCTGAAGGACTCCCGGGGCGGCATGCGCGACGTCCACGCGCTGCAGGCACTCGCCGCCGCCTGGGTCGCCGAGGAGCCGCCGGAGCGGGTGCGGGAGGCCTACCGGGTGCTGCTCGACGTCCGGGGAGAGGTGCGCCGGCTCGGCCAGGGCCGTGGGCAGGACCGGCTCCTCCTCCAGGATGGCGAGACGATCGCCGCCGCTCTGGGCTACCCGGACTCTGTCGCGCTCTCCCGGGCCGTCGCCGAGGCGGGCCGCGCGATCTCCTGGACCTGGGACACGACGTGGTACCGGGTGGCGTCGGCGCAGCGGTCGAAGATCGGGGCGCGGCTACGCAGACCGGTCCGCCGCCCCCTGGACGAGGGCGTGGTCGAGCAGGACGGGGAGATCCAGCTGGCCCGGGACGCCGACCCCGCCAGTGACCCCGGCCTCGTGCTGCGCGCGGCGGCCGCCGCGGCGCGCACCGGCATCCCGTTCGGCCGCTACGCCATCGACCGGCTCGGTCAGGAGGCGCCGGAGATGCCGGCGCCGTGGCCCGAGGCGGCGCGGGACGATCTGGTCAGCCTGCTGGCGACCGGTGACGCGGCGATCGGGGTGCTGGAGTCCCTCGACCAGGTCGGGCTGCTCGTCCGGCTGATCCCCGAGTGGGCGGCGGTGCGCAGCCGCCCGCAGCGCAACCCCTACCACCGCTACACCGTCGACCGGCACCTGATCGAGGCCGCCGCGCGGGCCGCCACCCACACCCGGGACGTCGACCGCCCGGACCTCCTGCTGCTCGGCGCCCTCCTGCACGACATCGGCAAGGGATACCCGGGCGACCACACAGACGCCGGCATCGTGGTCGTGCGGGAGCTGGCCCCCCGGCTGGGCCTCCCCCCGGAGGACACCGAGGTCCTCCTCGCGATGATCCGCCACCACCTGCTGCTCACCGAGGCCGCCACCCGGCGGGACATCGACGACCCCGTCACGATCGAATCAGTCGCCACTGCGGCGGGCAGCGTCCGCGTCCTCACACTGCTGCACCGGCTCACCGAAGCCGACGCCCAGGCCACCGGCCCGACCGCCTGGAACGCCTGGAAGGCGCGCCTCGTCTCCGACCTCGTGCACCGCGCCACCGCCGTGCTCGACGGCCGGGAACCGCCCTGCCCGCCGGCGCTCAGCGAGCGCCAGGCCGCCCTGCTCGCCCTCCCTGCGGACCTCACGGTGCAGGTCAACCCACTCCCGGACGACGCCATGTTCGAGATCGTGGTCGTCACCGCCGACGACCGGGTCGGTCTCCTCGCCACCACCGCCGGCGTGCTCGCGCTCAGCCGGCTGGACGTCCGCCGCGCCTCGGCCCGCAGCTCCGGCGGCCGGTCCCTGCTCCAGGCCGCCGTCGCCGCGCCGCACGGGGAGCGCCCGGACCAGCGGCGCCTTCAGGAGGACCTGCGTGGCGCCCTCACCGGCGGCCTCGACGTCACGGCGCGCCTCGCGGGACGCGAACAGGACTACGCCGCGGCCCGCCGGAGGAACACGCCCGGACCACCGCAGGTCATCTTCGACGACTCGGGCTCGGTGACCGTCGTCGAGGTGCGCGCCCCTGACCGCGCGGGCGTGCTGCACCGCATCGCCCGCGCGCTCGCGGAGGTCGGCCTGGACGTCCGTACCGCCATCGTCGCCACCCTCGGCCTGGACGTCGTCGACGCCTTCTACATCGAGGACCCGGCCGCCACGGCGGGCCAACCAGCCGGGCCGGATCTCACCGCCGGGACGGGCTCCACCACCCGAACGGGCCAGTCGGTGTCGACGCTGAGTATCGAGCGGCGGGCCGAGGTGTCGTCCGCGATCCTGGCCGCGCTCACGGCAAACGAGGCCAGCGTGGCCTCGTAGCGGCCAGGGCACGCCGGGGAGGCCGGAACGGTCGTCGGCCGACGACCGCGGACCACTGTTGCCAGCCAGGATGGCCGGCGTGCCCCGAGGCGAGCGGGTGGACGGCCGCCCTCGGCCGCCCCCGGTCAGGCGTGTCGCGCTCGGCACGGGAGGGCTGGGGTCAGGTCCGCTGGCCGGGGCGCTATGATTGGGACGCACCTTCAGGAGGCTTCGCCTAGTCCGGTCTATGGCGCCGCACTGCTAATGCGGTTTGGGTCTACAGCCCATCCGGGGTTCAAATCCCCGAGCCTCCGCCCTTCGTGGTCGGGCCCGTCCAGTACGGACGGGCCTCTGACCTGGCACTTCTCTTACACCCTCTGAAATCCCCGAGCTCTCACCATCGCTGGTGAGGACATGGTGAGGACGTCGCGTCGGACGGGGGATCGCAGCGGCCACCGTCTCCGCCGCCTGCTGCCCCGCCGACCGCAGCAGATGGACGTACAGGTTCGCCGTGATCGACGACGACGAGTGACCGAGCCGCTTGGACACGAGCGCCAGGTCGATGCCCGCCGCCAGTTGGATCGACGCCGACGAGTGCCGCAGGTCGTGCAGCCGCCGCGGGGAGAGCAGGTCCCGGCCGAGCTCGGCCCCGACCTCGACGGCGACCGGCAGCGGCTCGGCCAGGTGCAGCCGTGCGCGGCTGCCGCGCATCTGCTCGACCTCGACCACCCGCACCTGCCCGGCCGGTTCCCGGTCGACGTACAACGTCCATTCGCCGATCGGCGCGGCGCGGCGCACACCCACGACCAGTGCCTCGGCCCCGGCCGCCGCCACCTCCCGCACCGAGGTACACAGGCCCGCGTTCCGCGCGATCTGCTGCATCCGCCGAGTCACCCACTGCGGATCCAGATGCCGGCCGTCCGGCCGGGTGAACATCAGGTCGCGGAGCTGGACGGGGCGGCCCTGGTCATCTGGCAACACGCCGTTGTCCCATGCCGCTCCGACGGTCTCGCGTTCGTCGTCCTGGACCGGCCGGTGGTCGAACACCAGCCTCCCGAGCGTGGTGGCGTCGAGGTCGACCTTCCGCTTGCCTGACCGCGTCTTCGGCGCCCACACCCCCATCTCGCGGGCAGTGCCTGTTATCTGTTGGCTGACCGTCAACACCGACCGGACCTCGTCCAGGCCCTCCCAGGTGGCCCCGCAGGCCTCCCCACGGCGCAGACCGTGCAACGCGATGAGCTCCCACATCGCGCTGAGCCGGTCGTCGGCGGCCTCGGCCAGGAACACCCCGACCTCCTCGGCTTCCCACGGCTCGACCTCCGGCGCGGTGTACTCCGGGAGCTCCACCCCGATCGCCGGATTGAACGGGATCATCCGCTGGCGGACCGCGTCGTTCAGTGCGGTCTTCAGCATGTCGTGGATGTCCTTCAGCGTCGCCGGGCCGACCGGCCGGGGCCGGGTCGCGGTGGTCTCCTCGATGCGGCGTAGCGCCTGGTCGACGTGGTGGGAACGCAGCCCACCGAGCGGGATGTCACTGAGCCACGGCTTCAGATGGGTCACGAAGTCGCCGTAGCGGCGCCGTGTCCCCGGGCGCAACGCCCGCTTCCCCGCGAACCACTGGTCGAGGTAGTCGCCGGCGGTCAGGTCGCCGATGTGCTGCTGACCGGCGCGGATCGCTGCCCACTTCCGGTCGCCGTCATCCTCGGCTTCCTTGCGGGTCTCGCCGCGGAACCGGACCCGGTCCGTGCCGGCCAGGGCGGCGAGCTCGGCCGGGACGCGGAACTCGCCGGAGTAGAACCCGTGCCCGCGCTTGGTCCGGTCGGGGCAGGTGCCGGCCGGGTACTTGGTCTTGGTCTCCGGGTCGCGGCACCCGCACCGGTGCTTCGCGGTGATCTTCACTCGGTGTCCTCGCTCACCTGTTCGGCGCCGTCAGCAGCACCGGCCTTGGAATCTGGGAAGCCGGCCAGTGGAGGCGGCAACGGCAGACCGGCCTCACGGAACTGGTCGCGGACGGCGATCAGGTCGCGCTCGATGCCCTCGACGGGTCTCCGGTCGGGGGCGGGCGTGCCGAGCACGTCGTGCACTTGCTGCTGATGCCACGCCCATTCCTCGGCCAGGCGGGTAAGGCGGGCGTACAGGTCGCTGTGCGCTTCCCGTCGTTTGATCTCCGCGGCCATCTCGTCGACGAGCTGCCGGGTAACCCGGCCGCGCAGCGCACGTAGCCGTGCCGGGTCCTCCCCGGCGTCGGCCCGTTCCGAGACCAGCCGGTCTCGCTGCTCGCCGAGCGGCCGGCCCCACAGGATGCGGGATAGGTAGGCGACGACCAGGGGCCGTTCGCCGATGCGGCGAGCGGTGCGTTCCTCGGTGAGGCCGACGGTCACGGCCGCGACCAGGGCGTGAAGGTCGTAGTGCTCGGTGCCCTCGGCGATGGCGCCGAGCTGCATGAGTCGGTCGCGGTCCTCCCATGCCCGCATGACTTCGGCGCTGCGCCGAGTCCAGCCATCGGGGCTTTTGTGCGAGACCTGCGCTCTGAGTTCAGACTGCCCGCCGTAGATCTTGACTAGGTCCGAACCGGGCATGACCAGGGCGCCAACTTCGACCCAGACGTTCGGGTCGATCAGGTCTGGCAGCTTCACCGGCCGGGTGCACGCGACCGTGAGGATCCGGGGGAGCAGGGCCAGCTCCTCCGCGTCGATCGCCTTTTCGCCACGCTCTAGAGCGGCCACACGCGAGTAGTCCCAGCGGAGTCCGAATGAACGCGCCGCCTTGGCGACGTCGTCTTGCCGGACGTCCTTCCTGGCTGTGCGTACGCGGCGCACGCCCTCACCGATCACCGCGCGCAGTGGCCGTGAGTCGGTGTGATCCGGTGTCATGCGCCGGACGATACCGCACGTGTTGGGAACTCCGGCCCTACTTGACGACTGGCGGGGGGCGTCTGGTTCACTAGCTCTCACGTTGGTGATCGAGCATCAACGAGAGAAGGGTGGTGCTGTGCACGACACCGCGAACGTGGGGGAGCGGGAGCACCGGCAGGAGTTCCTGACCATGGATGGTCTGGCAGTCGAGCTACACAAGACGACCGGGACGATCAGGAACTGGCGGACCCGCGGCTACGGCCCTCGGGGCTTCAAGGTCGGCAACACCGTGCTGTATCGGCGGACCGAGGTTGACCGGTGGCTCGCTGAGCAGGAGCAGGCGGAGGCCGATCGGCGGGTGTCCGCGTGACAGCCCGCCTCCGGCCGAAGCGGGGCGAGTGGACCGCCCGCCAGCTCCGGGCGCTGCCCGTGACGGTCGACGTCGAGACCGCCGGCAGCGCGCTCGGGATGGGGCTGTGGAAGGCCCGCGCGCTCATCCGCGACGGCCAGTTCCCCGTGCCGGTGATTCGCCATGGCTGCCGGTACATCGTCCCGACCCGGCCGATCCTGGCGCTGCTGGGAGTCGAACCCGCCGACGCGGACGGCCCGGTGAGCACCAGGTGAGCCCTTGCCGCCACCCGTGCCCGTGCCGACGACTCCGAGGACCGATCGAGTGAACTCCCAGAACGAAAGAGGCCGCCCCCGGCAGGAGGGCGGCGCTCTCGCAGATCAGCGGCACGGCGACGGCGCAGATCCGAACAAGCGTACGACGGGCCGGGCCCGCGTCGAGGTCGAGGTTGCTCACCTCCGTATCCAGCTGTGCCGGATGGCCGCGGGCGGTGGCAGGCCGTTGCGGACGGCCGCTGATGAGCGGGCGCACGCCGACCGGCGGCGGTCCGGCGAGCTCGCCCGGATGGGGCGGGTCGGTGCCTGACGTGGGGATCCGCATCATCGTCGAGGTTCTCGATCACCACCAGGACGTCACAGACCCCGAGACCAAGGAGGTCGTTGGCCTCACCGTCGGAGAGATGCGCGACCTCCTCGTGCTGGCGGAGAACGCGAACGACAAGACGAGGGAGACGTTCGGGCCGGTCCACGAGGTGTGGATCATCCGGCGGGCGAACAAGACCCCGCGGACCTGGAAGAACGCGATCGGTGCCCTGATGCGGAAGGGCGTGCTGGAGTACGCCGAACGCGGGGGCAGGGAGATGCGCGGCCACCCCGGCCAGCACGCGGTGTACCGCATCCCGGACCTGTGCCCCGACCCGCCACACGACGGCCGGCAGGGGCACTGCACCTACCAGGTAAGGGTCACCCAGCAGGTGACCCAATCGGCCGAAGAGGGTCATCCAGCAGGTGACCCATCTCCCGGAATGGGTCACCCAGCAGATGCGAATGGGTCACCTGCTGGGTGCGAAAGGGTCACCCAGCAGGTGACCCCTACTCCTCTTTCTCCTCAGACCCCTCTTCTCTCTCTCGCGGATGCCGTCGCCGAGCGTGCCCTTCGTGCCGCCGGTCTCGACGACGAGAGAGAGATCAAAGACTGCATCGACTGGATAACCGAGGACTGCCGGCCGCGCACCCCGGCGTGGTGGCGGTCCGTCGCTGAGAACGGCGACCTGCCCGCCCACGTCGCCCGCTGGCGCGCCCAGCGCACCGCCGCGGCGCCGTCGCTACCCGCCTGGTGCGGCAAGTGCGGTGACGACAACCCAGCCGCCCGCACCAACCCACGCTGGCGCGTCCTCGACGGCCAGCCATGCCCCACCTGCCACCCGGACGCGATCGGAAGGTCAGCGTGAGCGACAGCCTGAGCACCACCCCGCCGCACGACCTCTTCGCCGAACAGGCCGTACTCGGTGGCATCCTCCGATCCGCCGACCTGGCCGGCGACGTCGGCGAGATCCTCACGCCCGGGGACTTCTACCGGCCCGCGCACCGCCTGATCTACGAAGCCATGCTCGCCCTGCACTCTCGCGGCGAGATCATCGACCACATCACCGTCGCCGGTGAGCTTGCCCAGCGTCACGAGCTCGAAAAGGTCGGCGGGCACAACTACCTGCACACCCTGCTGGACAAGAACCCGTCCGCAGGCAGCACCACCCACTACGCCCGCAAGGTGGTCAAGCCGCCCGCCCGCCGCCGCCGGATGCTCGAGGCGGGGCACCGGGCGGTGCAGATCGCCCAGACCGTCACTGACGCTGACGCGGCCGCCGAGCAGATCGACGCCGTCATGCACGCCGCACTCCTCGACGCCGACAGCACCAGCGACGGCCCGACCACCATCGGCGCCACCCTGACGGCCACCCTCGACCGGCTCGAGGCCCGCGAGAACGGCCAGGGCCTCACCGGCGTACCCACCGGCTTCACCGACCTCGACGAGCTCACCGGCGGACTCCAGCCCGGACAGCTCGTCGTCATCGCTGCCCGCCCGGCCGTCGGGAAATCCACGCTCGCCCTCGACGTCGCCCGCGCCGCGGCGATCCGCCACGACCTGCCGGTCCTGTTCGCCTCACTGGAGATGAGCCGGCCCGAACTCGACGATCGGCTCCTGTCCGCCGAAGCCCGGGTATCGCTCCAGAGCATCCGTCTCGGCCGGATCGGGGACGACTGGCCACGGATCAGCCGCCGCCTCGGTGAGATCGCGAACGCCCCGCTGCACATCGACGCCAGCCCAGGCCTGTCAGTGTCCACGATCCGCACCAGGGCCCGCCGGATGCAGCGCCGCGGCGGCCTGGCCCTGCTGGTCGTCGACTATCTCCAGCTGCTGGTGACCGCGGGCAAGAGCGAGAACCGGCAGCAGGAGGTCTCCGCCATCTCCCGGTCGCTGAAGCTGCTCGCCGGTGAGCTCGGTATCCCGGTCATCGCGCTGTCCCAGCTCAACCGCGGTGCCGAGCAGACCAAGGATCACAGGCCCCAGCTCTCCCAGCTCCGGGATAGCGGCAGCATCGAACAGGACGCCGACATGGTGATCCTGATCTACCGCGAGGACGCCATCGAGGCGAATTCCGCCCGGGCCGGCGAAGCCGATCTGATCGTTGCGAAGAACCGCAACGGCCCGATGGGCACGGTCACCGTGGCGTTCCAGGGCCACTACTCCCGCTTCGTGGACATGGCGAACTGATGGACGCCACCGCTCTCCGTGCCGAGTCCGCTGCCCGGGTCCAGGCCGCCATCGCCACTGCCCGCCGCCGTGCCAGCGCCCGCCGTGCTGCGAACCGGGTCAAGCGGGCCCGCCGCGCCGCTGGCGTCGATCTGCGCAACGCCAGCAAGCTCCGCCGGCTCGCCGGCGAGAACCAGGAGAACCAGCCGTGATCGCCATGCCCGCCCCCGACACCGCGGCATGCCGCCGGTGCGGCAAGCCGCTGTACGACCCGCGCAGCGTCGCTCTCGGCCTCGGGAGCGGATGTGCCCGTCACCTCCGCCCGGCTGACCTCGGCCTGCTCGCGGACGTCGCGGCTAGGGCGACGGCGCAGCTGACGCTGACCTTCACCGACGAGGACGAGTGACCGCCAGGCCCACGGCGCGCGGCCCGCCGGCGGGAGCGCGACCGGCCATCACCAGACGAGACCAAGGAGACGATCACCATGTACCCGACCGACGGCCTCACCAGCGCGGAACTGGCCTACGCCCGCCAGTACGCCGACGCCATCGACGGCATTCCCGACTCGTTCGACATGTTCGGGCCGGAGACGATCATCGAGCTGTATCCGGACAACCCGCCCGGCGGACTCGACGTCGACACGGCCCGGCAGTTCGTCCGGATGCTGACCGACTGGCACACCTCACTGGACACCCTTGCCGCGCAGTTCGCCGGATCGGACGGCCGATACAGCCCGCCCGCCGTGCGGTTCCTGCTCTTTGAGACGGACACCCGAGAGCGGCTCGCGAGCAAGTTCCATCGGGCCGTCGTGGCACTCGTCGCGGGCACCGTCGATCCCACCGCGCGGGTCGACCACGGCAACCCGAGCTACTGCTACTCGCCCGGCTACGTGCCGGAACCCAGCGACTGCGACGAGCCCCCGCGGCCCGCTCTCCGGCCCGTCCCCACCGCCTGACCCCACCAACGCCGAGCGGCGCCGTGGTGGACCCCACGGCGCCGCCACCGGCACATCAACCACAAGGAGCTTCCCATGGACGACATCCGCAGCCACCCTGACTTCGAGGGTCTCCGCGGCATCACCCGCATGCACCTCAGCAAGGACCCGCAGGACTGCACCCCGGCCGACCTGGCGCAGCTCGTGCTGAACCTGAACTCCTACTGGGCGAGCGGGAACCCGTACCCCAAGCCCGAGGACTTCGCCCCCGCGGTTCCCCTCGGTGAGGCCCAGCTCGACGAGGACGGCACCCTGCGCGCCGTCGCGACCCGCCGCGGCCACACCACGTACGTCGCGCTGTTCAACGACGGCCAGCTCGTCTGGGAATCCGACCTCGACGCCGCCCGCGACCTGACCACCCGGCTGTCCGACCTGCTCGACCTCACCGAGCTGGCCACCCGCATCTGACCGCCCCGCCCGCCGCGGTGACGGCCGCGGCGGGCCCAACCCCCGGGAAACCTGATGATCCACATGCCCACACTCACCCCTACCCCCACCGCCCTACGCCCCTCCACCGCCGTACCTGGCACCAGCAACGGGCAGACAGCCGGATGCGGCGGCTGCACCACACGCTGGCCCATCGGTACCAGCGCCGCGCACTGCCCGACCTGCCACCTCACCTTCGCCAGCATCGGCGGGTTCGATACCCACCACACCGGCCCCATCGGCAACCGGCAGTGCCTCGACGAGGCGGAGCTACGCGCACTCGGCTACGCGCCGAACGACCGCGGACGCTGGCGGATCCCCCTCGACCCCGACGCCGCCGCCCGCCTCACCGGACTTACGGAACCGGCCGACCAGCCGAACACATAACCGACCGAACACCCCCGACCCCATGAGCCCCCACGTCGCCGCAGCACCCCGTTCGACGAACCAGGGGATCGAACCAGGCCCCCTTCCGGTCAGCCCGACCCTTCCACGAAGAGGAACCCCATGACCCTTCCATCGCCCGGACGGTGCACCGCGACCTGCTCGGGACGGCAGCGGCCAGACCTGGCAGGCAAGCCCTGCCGCAACCCGCCCGTCCGCGGCGGGACCGTCTGCCGGATGCACGGCGGCAGCGCCCCGACCGTCAAGGCGAAAGCCGCCGAACGCACCGCGGACGCCGGACTCCGCGGCGTTCTCGCCGGCTACGACATCACCCCGGTCGGAGACCCGTTCAACGAACTGCTCACGCTCGCCGGCGAGATCCTCGGGATGAAAGACCTTGCCCGGGACCTGGTCGCCGATCTCAACGCCACGGACGGCCCGGACGCACACCTTGCCGTGTACGAACGGGCCCTCGACCGGTCCGGGAAGATCCTCGGAGACATCGCCCGACTGAAGATCGATAGCCGGTTGGCGTCGATCTCCGAGCAGCAGGCGAACACCCTTGTCCAGGTCATCACCGCAGTGGTGCGCCGGTTGGGGCTGGACATCGACGACTTGCAGGTCCGGGCCGCCGTCCGCACCGAGCTGGCCGCGGTACAGGCGTGACGAGCCCGTGGTCGATCGCCGCGGCGGCGTTGCTCCCGTCCGAGTGGGGCCGCCGACTGTGGGGGTCGACCACGTCCGGGGCGTTCCTCCGCACCGACCGGGAGCAGGACGGACAGCCGGTGCTGGTGCTGACCGTCGCCGGGCCGGCCGGCCTGGTCGTGTACCGGCTGGTCGGCATCGACGAGCACACCCTGTGCTGAGCCTGCCTGCCGGGACGGGTCGCGGCCCGTGCGACCCATGGATGAAGCGTTTCGGGTCAGACCCATGGATGAACCCCATGAGTCGGCCCGACCCCATGGACGGACGGTGTCGGCGTCGACCCCATGGACGCAGACCCATGGAGGGTCTCGAATCCCGCCGACCCATGGAGGGTCTCAACCGGGCGCGCGCGCCGCATCGCCGCCAGGCCGCACCACCAGGCGGACGGCAGGCCACCCGAACACCGCGGCGGCGCGGCCCGCCGGGTCGGCCGCCCTGGACCTGTAAACCACCATCGAAAGGATCACGACATGCTTCACGAGCTGCTCACCGGCACCGCCGAATGGCAGGCCGTCCAGGCCCGGTACGACGAGCACGACGCGGCGAAGACGAAGGCCCGGGCGAAATGGGAGGCCGTCCAGGCCAACTACCGTGCCGCGGTCGAGGATGCGATCGCGAACGCCGAACCGGTACCCGTGGCGCCGCAGGTCGCCCCGTGGCAGGAAACCGAGGGCTTTTACACGGCGAAGCGTCACGAGCTCACCGGCCAGTTCCGGACGGCCGGGGCGAAGATCGCCGGGCCGGTCTCGGAGGCGCTGGCGGCGCGGGAAGCGGAGCTGGTCGACCAGGTCCGCAGTCTCGCGGCAGGGCTGGTGCCGAAGCTCGCGCCGCTGCTGGTTGAGCTTCGGTCCATCTCGGAGACGCGGGGAGAGCTGGACCGGTCGGTGCGGCTGGTCGCGGTCAGCACCGGCAGCGTCAGCCAGCTTTCGACCGCGTCCGTGGAGACGGATGCGCTGTTCGAGATGGGTGAGGCGGTTGAGGCGGTCGCGGGTGAGGCCCGGGTGCCGGCAGCGCGCCGGAGCCGGTCCTAGTAGACTGTCGCCGCTAATGTGTGGGGTATAGGTGGCGGAGTTTGGTGCGGGCGTCATCGGTGGTGAAGTGCCAGTTGACCTGTCGCTGGTCGGCGTTGACGGCTGCCTGCCAGGCGGTGAG